>JAAZGC010000078.1 GCA_012511425.1 Clostridiales bacterium
CCACATCCTGAAAACAAACGCCTGCCAGTCGGTCGGCATATATTCGACGGGGCAGCGCTTCGGATTCGGCGGGCAAAGCTCATGAAGTCTTTTCAGCTGTTGTTCGGTCATGTCATTCTCCGGTCAGTTCTGATTATTTTTCCATATCCGCCAAAGGCCGTCAAGGCAGAGGCTTTCGCGGAATTCCGCTTTGTTTTTAAGATACGGCGCGACGAACTTCGCGCATCCGCCGGTAAGTACGGCGGTAACTGCCGTGCCGGCAGCCGCGCCGGGCTTCAAAAGCGCTTCGGCGGCGATATCTATATAACCGTCGACGGCTCCCGCCGCGCCTAATATCGCTCCGGAATTCATCGCTTCAACGGTGTTTCTGCCGAAGGGAGACTTTACCCTTCCCAGGGCAACCGGCGACAGCTCGGACGCCTTTTCGGCAAGCGCATCCAGCCCCATCAGAAGCCCCGGCATTATCGAAACCCCGATCATCATCGCATCGGAGTCAATTCCGGTAAAGGTGGTGGCGGTGCCCATGTTGATTATAAGCAAAGGCGGGCGGAACTCACTTAAAGCCCCGACAGCGCCGATAACGATGTCGGCGCCGACCGAGGCCGCGTTTTCCACCCGAATATTCAGCCCCGTTTTAACTCCGGGGCCGATGACAAGCGGCGTCACGCCGAAATGCTTTTCGAGGGCGCCGTAAAAAGAGGGGGTCAGAGTCGGCACGACCGAGCTTATCGCGGCTCCGTCGATATACGGAGTTTTGCCATAAAGCAGGTAAAGCTGCTTCAGAGCCGCCGCGCAGTCGTCTATCGATGCCCGCCGCGGCAGGGTGAAGGAAGATTTGAAGCTCCGGCTGCCGTCGGGGGCGTAGTCGGCCACTTTAACCCGCGAGTTGCCTATATCAACAGCTAACATTTCCCACCTTACTGCTTGTCCGAATCGTCGTCGATTTTGAGAACCGCAATGAAGGCTTCCGGCGACACTTCGACGGAACCGAGCTTGCGCATCCGCTTCTTGCCTTCCTTCTGCTTTTCGAGCAGCTTTTTCTTTCTTGTGATGTCGCCGCCGTAGCATTTGGCGAGAACGTCCTTGCGGAGCGCCCTTACCGTCTCGCGGGCGATTATCCGTCCGCCGACCGCCGCCTGTACCGGTATTTCAAACAGGGTGCGCGGGATATTGTCGCGCAGCTTCTCGCAGATGCGGCGGGCGCGGGTGTACGCCTTGTCTTTGTGGACAATGAAGCTCAGCGCATCGACGTTTTCGCCGTTCAGCAGTATCTCGAGCTTCGAAAGCTCGGACGGGCGGTATTCGAGCAGCTCGTAGTCGAGGGAGGCATAGCCCTTGGAGTGGCTCTTTAGTGTATCGAAAAAGTCGTATATAATCTCGTTCAGCGGCATTTCGTAGTGCAGCTCGACGCGCTTGGGGTCGATATATGTCATGTTGATGTAGCTGCCGCGCCGCTCCTTGCAGATATCCATCAGAATGCCCATGTAGTCGGATGGGGTTATGATCGACGCCTTGACGATGGGCTCCTCGGCTTCTTCGATCAGGTCGGCTTCGGGGTAGTCGGCGGGGTTGTCGACCGAAAGCTCTCTGCCGTCGCGCATTTTGAGCTTATAGATAACGCTCGGCGCGGTGGTGATAAGGTCGAGGTTGAATTCCCTTTCCAGCCGCTGCTGGATTATCTCCATATGCAGCAGCCCTAAAAAGCCGCAGCGGAAGCCGAATCCGAGCGCGTTTGAATTTTCCGGCTCGTAGTGCAGCGCGGCGTCGTTGAGCTGGAGCTTCTCGAGGGCGTCCTTGAGGTCGCCGTAGCGGGCGCCGTCCGCCGGGTAGATTCCCGAATAGACCATCGGTCTTGCCTCTTTGAATCCCGGCAGGGGTTCCGGCGCCGGGTTTTCGACGCCGGTGACGGTATCGCCGACGCGGGTATCGCCGATGTTCTTTATCTGCGCGGTCAGGTAGCCGACGTCGCCGGCCGTCAGCACATCCGTCTTCCGAAGCCCGAAGGGCGCCATGACCCCGACTTCGAGTACTTCGAACTCCTCGCCGGAGTTCATCATGAGGATATGATCGCCTTCCTTGACGCTGCCGGTCTTCACCCGGATATATACGATAACTCCGCGGTAGGAGTCGTAATGCGAGTCGAAGATAAGGGCGCGAAGCGGGCCTTCCTCGTCGCCGTCTGGCGGCGGGATGTGGTCGACGACGGCGCGGAGCACCGATTCAATGTTTATGCCGTTTTTGGCGGAGATGGCGGGGCAGTTTTCGGCGGGGATGCCGATTATGTCCTCGATTTCCTTGCGCGTCCCCTCAATATCTGCGGCGATAAGGTCGATTTTGTTGATTACGGGAACGATCTCAAGCCCGCCGTCGACGGCAAGATAGGCGTTCGCCAGCGTCTGCGCTTCAATCCCTTGCGTTGCGTCGACGATTAAAAGCGCGCCCTCGCAGGCGTTGAGAGAGCGGTTGACTTCGTAGTTGAAGTCGACGTGACCGGGGGTGTCGATCAGGTTGAAGCTGTAAGTGCTGCCGTCATCATGGTCGTAATGGACGTTGACGGATCGCGCCTTTATCGTGATGCCGCGCTCCCGCTCAAGATCCATGTTGTCGAGCAGCTGCTCCTCCATCTCGCGGGTCGGAACGGCGCGGGTGTATTCAAGGATGCGGTCGGCAAGGGTGGATTTGCCGTGGTCAATGTGGGCGATTATCGAGAAATTTCTTATGTATTTCTGTCTTTCGGTCATATATTTATAAATCAGGTTCCTTTGGGTTTATTTTTATGTTTTGTCGGCTGCTGCGATTTCGATTTAAGATAAAAATAAGTCCGAAATCCGACGGAGCGTAAATCCCGTTTCTATTCGGTTTCGGACGAATCGCTTTTTTTATTTTTGCGCCGCTGCGCTTGCCGCAGATTCGAATTCGGCGTCGATTGCCGCCTCGGCTCCCGCGGTATCCGCCGAGACAACGGCTATCAGATATCCGCCGGATGTCTTTATCGTCGCCGAGCGGAGCAAGACCGCCTGATCCGGCGCGTAATCGTCGTAAATTATCGCCTGATCGGAAAGCCACTTGTCAAGCGAGGCTTTCGCTTCGTCCGTCTTGCCGGATTTGGTCTTTATCACGATGACCTGCTCCGCTGTCGCGGCTCCGGATGAGCGGACGGCGATTTCTGCCGTGTCGTCGATTGCGTAGTTCAGCGCGATGTAGTCGTCGGGAAGTTCGATCATTTCCCCCGAAAACTTTGTAGCCGATGTTATCGTCTCCGCCGTCTTTTTTATGTCGAGGCTGATTGCCGAGATTTCGGCGGCAGTTCCGCCGTCATCGGGTTTGTCCCCGCAGGATATAAGCGCCGCCGCCATAACGGCGCAGAGCAGCAGTGCGGCGATTTTCTTTATATTTATCATATCGAAGCCTTTCATTCGCCCCAATCATAGAGGCTTTCGTTCACAACATGACTCTTGAGATAATCGAGCCACTTCCGAACGCCCTCCGAGCCCATATGGATTCCGTCCGGGCTTTTCGCGCTGAGGTCGCCGTTTGAGTTTTTGAAGTCTTCGTTTACCGCGATATAGTAGTATTTTCCGTCGCGGCACATTGCGGCGAGTTCGGCGTTTACGTTGTCGATTTTTGTGTTATTGATGCCGTACGGCGACTTCCTCGCCGCGGCGGAGGTTATCGGCAGCACCGCCTGGACGTAAATCGGAGTTCCCTCCGGCAGCACTTCGCGGATCGTTTCGAGCACGTGCTCGTATGTGGTGCGGAAGGTCCTCATATCCCAGCCGCATTCGTTGAGCCCGAAGCAGATATAGACTTTCTTGAAGGAATTGGGATACTTCCGGACAGTTTCGGCGATGGTCAGCCGCTGCTCTCCGTCTGGGATGATTCTCTGCGTCGTCACGCCGCGGATTGTCAGGGCGACTTTTGCGTAGTAATATGCCTTAACCCTGCCGTAAAGCTGGATGCCGACGGTGCGGCTGTCGCCGATAAAGAGGGCGTCCGCAAAGTAATCATCATTGTAAACCGTCCGGCTGAGCGGAACGGGGGCGGAAAAGTCATACGGCGGCTTTACTTCGGCGTCGGGCAATGGCTCGGTTACGGCAGGTTCGGTAACCGGCGGCTCCGTCACCGGCGGCTCCGTCTCGGACGGCTGCGGTTCGGCGGCTGCGGTTTCCGGCGGCGCCGGCTCTGCTTCGGAAGTCGTTCTTTCGGCGGGAGTTTCCGTCGTTTCGGGTATCTCCCTCGCCTTAAGCTCTTCGGTCTCGGCAGCGGTTGTTTCGGGAGCTGTGGTTACACGAGCTTCTGCTTCGGCAATCGCAAGCTCGACCGGGATTCCGACTCTCGGCGACGACGCTACCTGAATATCCTCCGCGTTTACATGGAACGCGCGGGCGGCAAGCGATGCCGGCAGCGGCGGGTTGATTACCGCGACGCCGGCGCAGCCGCTGACTCCCGACACGGCCGCCGCAAGCGCCAGCGCAAAAGCACCCGCCGAAAGGCGCTTCAAAGCCGGGCTCTTATTGTTTTTGGTGTTTTTCAACTTCATCACTTCCGTTTCTTTATTGTCTGGAAGCGTATATTCGAATCGGGATGTTGCTTTCCCGATGATATTATTCAATGTTTCCAACAAAGATCAGGCACCGAAAGACTGTCTTCGGCGCATGATCTTCCTCTACTAAATTATATCATACATTATGTAAAATTGCAACAACCTGAGCGAATATTTGCGTTATTATTTTATGAACAAAAGCGGAAACTTCGGTTTTTCGCCGCATACAAAAAATAAACTCAATATCCCGCTGCGGACGCTCCCTGTTCATCGTTTGTCAAACCATTAAACACCTTGAATTCATTATATACCATGTCGGTGTAACAATTTCATGTCAAGTAGAATTTTTGACTGTTTTTTTCGATATTTTTTGTGTATTATTCTCCCTTGACTTTTCGTCACGGATGATATATAATAGTAATCGTCCCGAGTTACCACAAGATATAGTGGTCAAAGAAAACCGATAACCATATAAAGTGTAATCAAAACGGCAGCCAAGCCGCATATTACATAGATTAATCCACAAAAACACACCACCGGGGATCATTCAGGAGTAAAACAATGCTTACCAAAATCATCAAGCGCGACGGACGAGAGGTCCCGTTCAACGTCGAGAAAATATCGCAGGCCATCTACAAGGCGGCGCAGGCGATCGGCGGCAAGGATTACGACACCGCCTTAAAGCTTGCCTTCGAGGTCGAGGAGAGAGTCGACGCAATGATGAAGCCGGGCGAATACCCGACCGTCGAACAGATCCAGGATGTTGTCGAAAAGGTGCTTATCGACAACGGCCACGCCGCGACCGCAAAAGAGTATATCCTCTACCGCGCCGAGCGCACCCGCCTCCGCGAGATGGATACCAAGCTCATGAAGATATACGAGGGGCTTACCTTCAAGAGCGCGAAGGAAAACGACATCAAGCGCGAAAACGCCAACATCGACGGCGACACCGCGATGGGAACCATGCTCCGCTACGGCTCCGAGGGCGCAAAGATGTTCAACGAGCTCTATGTCCTCGACCCGAAGATGGCGAAGGCTCACCAGGACGGCGATATCCACATCCATGATTTCGACTTCTACACCCTCACCACCACCTGCACCCAGATAGATATCGAGAAGCTCTTCAAGGGCGGATTTTCGACCGGCCACGGTCATCTGCGCGAGCCGCAGGACATCGCCTCCTACTCGGCGCTCTGCTGCATCGCGATTCAGTCGAACCAGAACGACCAGCACGGCGGACAGTCGATTCCGAATTTTGATTACGGCATGGCGCCCGGCGTTGCGAAGACCTACCGCCGCCACTTCCGCGCAAATCTCGCAAAGGCGCTCGACCTTCTGACCGACGAGGGCAAAGACGCCGACCTCAAAACCGCGGCTCAGGATATCATCGACGCCGCCGGCACCCCCTCTTACGGCGACAACGCCGCTTTCAGAGAGCAGCTTACAAAAGACCTTTCGGAAAAATACGGCAAGGAAACCGCCGATAAGCTCTGCGATTTCACATTCAGATATTCGCAGGAGGAAACCGAGCGCTCGACCTTCCAGGCGATGGAAGCGCTTATCCACAACCTCAACACGATGCACAGCCGCGCCGGCGCACAGATTCCGTTCAGCTCGCTGAACTACGGCACCGACATAAGCCCCGAAGGCCGTCTTGTCGTAAAAATGCTGCTTAAGGCAACCGACGCCGGTCTCGGCTTCGGGGAAACCCCGATATTCCCGATACAGATCTTCAAGGTCCGCGAGGGAACCAACTACAATCCGGGCGATCCGAACTACGACCTTTTCAAGCTGGCCTGCAAAGTCTCCGCCAAGCGTCTCTTCCCGAACTTCAGCTTCCTTGACGCTCCCTTCAACAAAGCTTACTACAAAGAGGGCGACCGCAACACCGAAGTCGCTTACATGGGCTGCCGCACCCGCGTCATAGCCAACGTCTTCGATCCCTCCCGCGAAGTTACCAGCGGCAGAGGAAACCTCAGCTTTACGTCGATAAACCTGCCGCGCCTTGCGATAGAAGCCGGCGGCAATGTCGACAGATTCTTCGACAGCCTCGACGCGATGCACGCGCTGGTAGTCGAGCAGCTCCTCGCCCGCTTCAAGATCCAGAGCACCAAGAAAGTCCGCAACTTCCCCTTCCTGATGGGTCAGGGCATCTGGCTCGACTCGGAGAAGCTGGGGCCCGACGACTGCATCGGCGAAGCGCTCAAGCACGGCACGCTCACCGTCGGCTTCATCGGACTTGCCGAAGCCCTCAAAGCGCTGATCGGCAAGCATCACGGCGAATCGGACGACGCCCAGAACTTAGGTCTCGAGATCATCGGCTTCATGCGCAAGCGCACCGATGAAGCGGCTAAGAAATACGGCCTGAACTTCTCGCTAATCGCGACCCCGGCGGAGGGGCTCTCCGGCCGCTTCGTTCGCATCGACGCGAAGAAATACGGAGTAATAGAAGGCGTAACCGACCGTCCTTATTACACGAACAGCTTCCATGTCCCGGTTTACTACAAGCTCTCCGCATTCGACAAGATCAAAAAGGAAGCTCCCTATCACACCCTCACCAACGGCGGACACATCAGCTATGTCGAGCTTGACGGCGACACCCAGTCGAACCCTCAGGCGTTTGAAGACACCATCCGCTGCATGAAGGAATCCGGCATCGGCTACGGCTCGATCAACCATCCGGTCGACCGCGACCCCGTCTGCGGCTACACCGGCATCATCGGCAACAAGTGCCCGAAGTGCGGACGCACCGAAGACGACGGCAAGGGCCCGTTTGACCGCATCCGCCGAATCACCGGCTATCTCGTCGGCACCGTCGACCACTGGAACGACGCCAAGCGCGCCGAACTCGGCGACAGAGTAAAGCACGGCGCAAGATCGGATATCGAGCATATCTGCGGATAAGCCGAGAGAAAATTTAATATTGCCCCCGCTGCGGACTTTAGATTTTAGTCTGCGGCGGGGATTTGTGTTGGGAAAACGTAATTC
>JAAZGC010000079.1 GCA_012511425.1 Clostridiales bacterium
GTCGGATGATATTTCTCATCAAGATGCCAGGGACGGCTGATATAGCTGTTGCAGTCAAGACCGTTCGCGTTTATGTCGGCGTCTGCGCCGAGTTCGTTTTTCAGCCAGTGATAATAGTCGTCGGCGTAACCCTGTTCGGTATATGCGGAAATGTCCGGCTTCCGCCAATAGTGCATGTATCCGTCGCATAAATCGACCGCTTCAAATCCGAGCCGATTTCGCAGCGGAGAGACGTGCATTTACCCGCAGACTTGCGTCTGATAACCGAGCCTTGTAAATTCCGAACCCAAGGTGCGGCTGTAATTCCAGTCAACGCCGTCCCGGTAACCGACACGCCCGGTATTTGCCGGCTTCAGACCGGTATGAAAGACCGCGCGGGCAGGAACACAGGTCGGACAAGAGCTGTAAGCGTTGGGGAAATATATTCCTTTCTGCGCAAGCGAATCAAGATACGGAGTGGTAACATCGGGATGACCCGCAAAACCGAGACAATCGGAGCGGTATTCATCCGCAGTAATAATGAGAATATTCGGGCGTTTTGACATAATCTGTCCCTCGTCAGACTTCATGCGCGACAAAGACCTGAGTAATGTAGCAGTTGGCCGCGCTGCATACAACCCCGACTCCGGTGTGCCTGTAAATTTCCGAAAGGATATTTTCGCGCTGAGTCGAGCTGTTTATCCAGCAGTCAACCATTTCGATGCTGTCGCTCTCAAGTGTAGTGCAGATTAGATTTTCATCGATGGCCTTGTAGGCGTCGCCTATATATCTTTCGGCGACCGAACGCCCGTCGGGCGAGATGTGTCCGTAATAATTCGACCTTGCCATATCGTCGCTGTGAAGGAAGGCGCAGTCGGCGGCTTCGCTTTCCCAGATAAGCGGGGAAAGCCCCTTGACAGCTCTGAAACCGTTTGTAAGGTCGGATATCTGCCTTGCCTGTTCATAGCAGTAAGCTGAAGATGAGGTATCGACCGGCATTGAATAGCCATTCATTATAAGCCTTACTCCCCAGACATTTGAATTGTCAAATTCATCCCGGTAAACGCTCATAGAGTAGCTTCGGGCAATGTCGGTGTATTCTTCGCGGGCTGTCGAAACCGCCGGCTGAATGGTTTCGCGTCTGTCTCCCGCCAGAACGGTCTGACCGTTGTTTGAAAAAGGCTGACCGGCAATAACTCCGTTCGATACCCTGAAACCGGGCGATGAAGTTATAAACCCGCATACAACGCCGCGGCTTACGGCAACGCTCAGATAAGCGGCGTAGTCGCCGGTGTAGCTGTACCATGTGAGCCCTTCAGCGCCGATGCCCTGACGGTCCGGCTGTCCGAATGCAAGAAGCAGCTCCGATTCGGTTTCTCCGCAAACTATCTTGCGGGAACCGATCTCAAGTGCAACCCCGTCCGATATTCCGATATTTACGGTTCGGGTGTTTCCGTCCCATTTGACATCGGCTCCGAACGCTTCGGAAAGGGCTCTTAGCGGGACATATGTGCGGTCGTTTATCAGAACCGGGGCGTTATCAAACAGGAAAGCTCTGGTCTCTCCGGTCGATATCAGCTGAACCTGTGTTGAGCCGACCGTGAGCCGTACGGTTGAAGCCTTGTAGGTTATCGTTATCATCTGTGTCGACTGATCCCAAGCGACGGAAGCGCCGAAAGCCTCAGTTACGGCTCTGAGAGGGATGAAGACGCGGTCGGATATGATAACTGCGGGAGCATCCGAAATCAGCTGCTGTCCGTTGATAAAAACGGATATATTTTCCCCGGAGATGTTTATTTCCGCTTCCGAGGATCTCTCGTAAGCGTATAAAATATTTTCGGCAGCGTACAATGCCGGCGAGATCGGCACTGTAAACATCGCGAGTGCTGACAACAAAGCAGTTGTTTTAATAAATATATTGTTTTTCATGGCATATTCCTCGGTGAATATTAGCACTCACAATCATCGAGTGCTGAAATTTACCCGCAGTACATATAATATCGGGTATTTGTTAATAAACATATGCTATAATATAATCGTAACGAAAAGAGAAAAGGAAGGGCAAAGCCGGAGGCATCGGCATCGGACAGCTTTGGATAGCAGACGAACGATGCAAGTGCCAAAAGCCGCCGCCTTTTCGGAACAAAGAATAACAGACAGAACAGGAGATAATAATAATGTTTGAACTTACACCTTTCAGCCGCAGAGCAAATGATCTTATGAATTTCGACCTTTGGAGAGATATCCCCTTCTTCCGCGACGCGAAGAACGTTCCGGATTGCCCCTTTAAAACCGACATCAAAGACGGTGGCGACCATTACCTGATCGAATCGGAGCTTCCCGGATTTGACCGCGAAAATATAAAGGTCAAAGTCGAAGACGAATATCTTACCGTCCGCGCCGAGCGCAGGGAAGAGACCGATGAAAAGGATGACAGCGGAAAATTCATCCGCCGCGAGCGTTCATACGGCGTTTTTGAGCGCAGCTTCGACGTCTCCCAAATTCAGACCGACAAGATAACCGCCGAATATAAGGACGGAATTCTGAAACTGAATCTTCCCAAAAAGAACGAAAGCAAGCCCAATTCAAGCGAAATCGAAGTAAAGTAAAAAACTCTGCACCTGCCCTTCCGGTATATGCCGGGAGGGTTTTTGCTTCAATATCTATTTTAACATATTTTCTTGAAAAATCAAGTGCGGCAGGAGCCAAATCGGCTGTTAAAAACATATTTTAAAGATATTTTACAAATATTCCGATAATTAAACCAAATGATATGATATCCTATCATGAGATTAGCGCCGTGCTGCCGGTAATTTTATCCCGGCTCCTGCCGGCGCGGAAAATATGATGACCGGAAAAAACTCATTCAAGGAGACAGCAATGAAACTGACGTATTACGGCACCGCCGCAGCCGAGGGCTGGCCGGGCGTTTTCTGCCGCTGCAAAGCCTGCATAAAAGCAAAAGAACTCGGCGGCCGCAATATTCGCACCCGTTCGCAGGCCTGCATCGACGATAAGCTTCTTATAGACTTCCCGGCGGACACATATCTCCATGTGCTCAATTACGGATTGGATCTGACAAGGATAAAGAATCTTCTCATAACCCACAATCATATGGATCATTTTTATCCTGCTGAGTTCTGGTGCCGCAACGAAGGTATTGCGAACGATCTCGAACCGGAATACGAAGTGCTTTATGTCTGGGGTGACAAGGCTATTCTGAACGGTATTGCCAACCGCGGCGAATGCTCGGAAAAGCGGGTTCAGTTCCGAGAGCTCCCTCTGCTTACCACCGCCGATGTCGAAGGCTACTGCGTGACAGCGCTCCCCGCCGATCATGACCAGACATCCGGCTGCCGCATCTATGTTATTTCGAAGGATGACAAAACCCTGCTTTACGCCCATGATACCGGATTCCCGCCGGCAGAAGTATGGGAATATTTCGAAGCGAATCATCTCTATTTCGACTTTGTCTCAATCGACGACTGCAGCGGGCTGAATTCCGGCCGCAGAGGCCATATGGGACTCGACGCCGCCGATGAAATGCGTCAGCGGATGCTCGATATCGGCGTCGCAGACTCGAAAACGATATTCTGCCTCAATCACTTCAGCCACAACTGCCTTTCAACCTATGATGAAATGCAGGAAGCGGCAGGCGATCGCTATCTTATCTCCTACGACGGAATGAGCGTCGAATTCTGATTTTTAAAACATAATTATCCGTATTTCCGGCGGCAGGCGAAGCGGCAAAACTCAAATATTTTCGTTTTACCCCTTTACAAATGCGGCATTTTGTGGTATAATACCTTTCACAGGCGCAGCACAAGGCTGCGTTTCCGCCCGAACATGCAGATATGGCGGAACTGGTAGACGCGCTGGTTTCAGGTACCAGTGATGAACAGTCATGAGGGTTCGAGTCCCTCTATCTGCACCAACACAACCCGGACTTTAATCGGTTCGGGTTGTTTTATTCCCAAAGTTTAAAACAGCCGTGAAATACGTTTACCGAAACAACATTGATTTTTTTGTGACGGCAGTGTATAATAAATAATCAATCTGCAAGGCAGGGATGATAAATACTATGAGGAAAATTAAATGGCCAGAATCTACACTTCCGTCGATCAGCTTATCGGAAAAACGCCGCTGCTCGAGCTTGTCCGCATAGAAAAGGAACTCGGGCTTAAGGCGAAGATATACGCAAAGCTTGAATTCGTTAATCCCGCCGGCTCGGTTAAGGACCGCGTCGCCGCAGCGATGATAAACGACGCCGAAAAGTCGGGACAGCTCAGAAAAACATCCGTCATAATCGAGCCGACCTCCGGAAACACCGGCATCGGACTTGCTGCGGTTGCGGCCTCCCGCGGCTACCGCGTGATAATAGTTATGCCGGATTCAATGTCGGTGGAAAGACAGTTGTTGATGAAGGCATACGGCGCAGAGCTGGTGCTGACGGACGGCGCAAAGGGAATGCAGGGAGCAATCGATAAAGCCGATGAGCTTGCCCGGGAAATCCCCGACAGCTTTATCCCCGGTCAGTTTGTCAATCCCTCAAATCCAAAAGCTCATTATGACACGACAGGCCCCGAGATCTGGGAAGACACCAACGGCAAAGTCAATATTTTTGTCAGCGGCGTCGGAACGGGAGGTACCATCAGCGGCACCGGCAGATATCTTAAAGAAAAGAATCCCGCAATCAAAGTCATAGCGGTAGAACCGGATACATCGGCGGTGCTCAGCGGCGGCAAACCCGGCTCGCATAAACTCCAAGGTATCGGCGCGGGATTTATCCCGAAAACCTTAGATGTCTCGATTTACGACGAGGTAATAAGAATATCCGCCGAAAACGCCTTTGAATACGCAAGACTGATAGGACGCCGTGAGGGCATCTTGGTCGGTATCAGCTCGGGAGCGGCTGCTGCTGCGGCGGCTGAGCTTGCAAAGCGTCCCGAAAACGAAGGAAAGATAATAGTCGCGCTGCTGCCGGATTTAGGCGACCGCTATCTTTCAACCCCGCTTTTTGCGGAATAAGCACAACAAATACAGAGTTGCCGCAAGGCTTCTCTAATATATTTAAAAATAAAGATACAGAGGTATTTTAAATGTCATCCGAAAAACCCCGCATTCTTACGATCCAGGATATTTCGTGTGTAGGTCAGTGCTCTCTTACCGTTGCACTGCCTGTAATCTCCGCCTGCGGCGTTGAAGCCGCGGTGCTGCCGTCGGCAGTTCTCTCTACCCATACCGGAGGATTCAAGGGCTTTACCTTCCGCGACCTCACCGACGATATGCCTGATATAGAAAAACATTGGGAAAAAGAGGGAATTTATTTCGACGCCTTTTACACCGGCTATCTCGGCTCGGTAAAACAGGTGGACATAGTCCGTCAGATTCTTTCATCAAGAGGAGTTGCGGGAGCACCGAAGATAATAGACCCCGCAATGGCGGATCACGGCAAGCTGTATGTCGGTTTTACCGACGAATTTGTCGAGGCGATGAAGGCTTTGGCAGCGGATGCCGATTTCATTCTGCCGAATGTCACCGAAGCCGCTTTTCTTACCGGAATTGAATATAAAGAAACTTACGATGAGGCATATGTCGATTCGCTTGCCGAAGGCCTGCTTTCCCTCGGATCAAAGAATGTGGTGCTGACCGGCATCGGCTACACCCCGGATACCACCGGAGTCGTCGTATACGAAGGCGGCAAGAAGAGATATTATAAGCATATAAAACTTGATCAAAGCTGCCACGGCACCGGAGACATCTACGCCGCCGCCTTCACCGGCGCATATATGCGCGGAAGAACCGCATATGATTCGGCAAGGATTGCCGCCGATTATGTTGTACGCTGCATTGAAAACACCCCGCCGGATCATTGGTACGGAGCCTGCTTCGAGGGAGTGCTGGGCGAGCTTATAAAAGCCGTCAAATCAAAATAAGCCATTAATTTTATACCGGAACTGGGTCAGATAAATGTTACCGCAGTGTTTGATTCCTGCATAAATATGCAATGTTAAATTTAATCGTTGTTTCTTGACTCCGCTTTGAATTTGATGTATAATCAGCAAAACGCAAAGGCATATATTTCAAGGAGGAAATTGTCGTGAAGTCATATTTAAAAACCGCAGCTCTGATTCTGGCTTTGCTGATAGCAATATCAGCCGTATCATGCGGCGGCACTGACACCAAGTCATCAGTTTCAGAATTGACAGAAGCATCACCCGACGATCAAACCGCCGCCGAAACAGAAAAACCGTCAATAACCGACGGTCTTGATTTCAAAGGTGCGGAAGTTCGTTTTTCAATGAGCAATACCGATATAAGCTCAGCCGAGTTCCTGGAAGGACCGGAAGATCAGACCGGCGATATGGTGCTTGACGCCGTCTGGCAGCGGAATTTATATGTTCAGGAAAAGCTGAATGTCAATTTCAAATATACCGACACCGATGTTTCCTGGAGCTCCGTTGCCGATTATGTTCGTAAGATGGTGCTGTCCGGAACCGACGATTTTGACATAATCGTCAACGACCAGAGAGGACTTTCTACCGTCGGCGTCGAAAAGCTGCTGCGCAAAGCTCAGGACTGCGAATACTTTGACTTTACGACGCAAGGCTGGTGGCTGAGCTACATGGAAGACCTTTCGGTAAAAAGCGGAGAGACTTATCTGCTTGTCGGAGATTACTTCATGGACGTTCTGAGGCGTTCCCACCTGCTTTATTACAACCGGACGCTTTTTGAAAATATATACGGCGATCCGGACTCGCTTTATTCGGAAGTTATCAACAACACTTGGACATTTGATCGTCTGGCGGAGCTTGCGGCCGGCGCATACTCCGATTTGAACGGTGACGGAAAAAGCGACAAGAACGATCAATTCGGCCTTATAATAGGCGGTATCGGCGGCTCGATTTTCCCATATGTTTACAGCGGCGATTATAAAGCAATCAGCCGCGACGAAGACGGTTTTCCGTATCTTGACTTTGACCTTGAACGGGCGCAGACGCTGTATGAAAAGGTCTACAACTGTTTCTACGGTATAGGCACCTTCACGAAATTAAATGAAAACGGAGTCGACCTGCACGAAAAATTTATATCCGGAACTGCGCTTTTCATATCGACCGCCGAAATCGCAAACTTCGAGAATTTCCGAGCTATGGAAAACGATATCGGACTGGTTCCTTATCCGAAAACCGACGAAACTCAGCCATCATATAACACTGTTGTGCATGATACCGCCGAAATCGGATGCATTCCGATCACAACGCAGGAATATAATATAGCTTCGGCAGTTATCCAGGCGCTGAACGAAGCCACGGCAAAATCCGTTACGCCGGTTTATTACGAAAACGCATTGAAGATCAAGTATGTCCGCGACGAATATTCGGCGCAGATGATAGACCTCATCCATGACGGTATTAACGGACAGTTTACTTTAATCTATGGCGGCGAATGGGCAAACGATATCTTTACCTGGACTTTCCTGCAGCCTCTGAAAGACAAAGGAGACTCTATAAGCGCCGAATACGCAAAACGCGAAAGCGCTGCGAAAGAAGGTCTTTTAAAGCTTCGAGTCACATACGAAAGCAACAGCTGAAAATACCGAAACATAAAGCTTCCCCTTGTTCGGAGAACAGATGCCGAACAAGGGGAAGCTTTTTAAAGGTATGCTTATTTCGTTTTAATATGTCTTATCGTATTTTCCGCCATTTCATCAATGCTGACTTCGTAATATCCTTTGATATCGGTGCGGAGCTTTCCGCCCGTCGGCGCCGTCCATTCATCGGGAATTGAGCCTTCACCGTACATCATGCCGTAAATTGAGCCGGCAGTCGCACCGTTGCAGTCGGTGTCAAATCCCTGCATCACCGACCAGCAGACAGTATCGGCGTAATCCTTGCCCCAAAGCACCGCGGCTGCGACTATCATTGCGTTTGAGACTGTATAGCACCAGTCGAAGCCGATCTTTTCGTCATACCTTGAAGCTATCATCTTCGACGCCTCGTCTATCGGTTTTCCTGAAAGATAAAGCTCAAGAATGTCGGTTACTTCACGGAAGAAGCGGCTGTTTTGCGGAACCTCGCCGAGTCCGGCGCTTATTACTTCGACCGGGTCGTCGCATACCGCGGCCCAGGCAAGCGCCGCCGCAACGAACATCTCGCCGTATATCCCGTTTTTGATATGGCTGATGCTCGCATCCCGCCACGCCATTTCCGCCGCAAGCTCCGGGTCTCCGGGAGCGATGTATCCGAAATAATCTCCGCGTATCTGCGCCCCGATATATTCGCGGTAAGGGTTATGATAAACGGCCGACTCCGGCGGTTTAAGCCCCGCGATGAGATTTCTGTAAGCTACACGTTCAGCCGTGCAGTAAGCCCAGACAGTTGCGTTTGTCAGCCACTCAAAAGCGATGTCGTCCGGCTTGAAGCCCTTGCCGTATCTTTCGATAAGCTTCATTGCCGTAACCGTGTAATTGGTGTCGTCATCGGAGGGAGCTATGCCGTTTATCGTGTCGATAAAGGTGCCGCCGCTCCACTGTCCCAGCTCGCGGCATTTTTCCTCGTCTTTTTTGAGATACCTGGTAATCGGCCAGTTGTCCTGCGCTTCGGCGTATTTCTGAATGTTGCCGGTTCTCCATCCCTCAACCGGCTTTCCTAAAAGGCATCCGCACACCCTGCCGTACCATGCGCCTTTAATTTTCGGCAGAAGCCCGTCGATCTCTTCTTCGGTAAGCGCAATCTTTTGCTTGCGCCGGTCGGAACGGGCGTCTTTTATCCCGCAAAGGTCGGACGGCTCGATAAAACTGAAATCAGACCTCAGGGGTGTCATCTGAAGCGTCTTATACATCGCGTCCGCCATGATATCTTTTTCCTCGGCCGAGGGCATGGTGTTGATAAGATCGACAAGCGGCTTGTATTTTACTACATCTCGGCCTTCAAAGAGGCATTGCCGGTATTCTGTTTCAATCTCGCGGGCAAAATCGAGCCAGCTTCCCATTTTATCATAATAATACTGCCAGAACGGCATCTTGTTATCCATATAAGAATCTCCGTTTTTTAAATTTACTGAAATAACCCGAATATAATAATATCCCGAAATGGAAATTGCTTCGGGATATGAAATTTAAGTCAGCCTACAATAATTTTGACGCTGCCGTAGGTAATGCTTGAATAAACCGGCACATTGCCGACTCTCAAAGAATTTGTGCGGATCTCGACCTTGCCGCCGGCGGAAAGAAGGTTGGACAGCGCTGCGACATTCAGCGAGTTGATGCGGCAGTTTCCGGCTACGGTCCATAAAGTGCCGGACGAAAGGGTAACATTTGTCACAACGGGGTCGCCGGTAAAGGTTCCGGCCCATTGGCTGCCTTCGTAAAGTCCGAACTTGATAGAGCTTCCGTCGGCATGATGCGTTGTTGACCAGATATCTCCCGCGGCTTTCTGCCCGCGAAGCTCCATGTTTAAGGTGAATACCGGGCTTTCTTCGGTGTCCCTTACGGCAACCAATGTATCGCCTCCTTCAATAGTGTTTGAAGAAAGACGAATGTCGCCGTAAAGCGTGACGTCAAATACTGCAGCCTCGATGCCGGAAGTTATGGTGCAGTTCTTTATTACGGCATCGTTTGCATTCAGCCCGTCGCCTTTGAATTTAA
>JAAZGC010000080.1 GCA_012511425.1 Clostridiales bacterium
CTGCCTCCGCTTCACGGCGATGTCAGCATTCTCCGCTGAAGTCAGCAAATAATCTATTCATTATATTTAATGAGTAAAGTTATCCCCCCTGCGGCTTTGATTTATTACAGAGCCGCAGAGGGGATGTTCTGTTTTAGCAATCAGCTCAGCAGCGCCATTTCGGCGAACTGAACGATATCGTCGTTTTCAATCCAGACTTTATAATATTTATATGCCGCCGTGTTGTCGAATTTGAATACATGCCAGGTGAAGTTGGTTTCCGTTAAAATACTGCGTCCGTCTTTCACGTCAGCCATAAGCTCCCATGTTGATCTGTCGTTTGAGCCGTAGATCTTCCATTTCTGCGGATTTCTGTAAACATTGCTCGCTGTATCGTTTGCAGTCATAAGAGCGTAGTATTCAGCTGTCACACTCTCTTTTGTCTCAAAATAAAATTCCGATTCGCCGTAGCATCTGTAGCAATATTTGGTGCCGGCGTATAAGTCGAACAGATTTTCAACCCCTTCGCCGCCGAAACCTTCGTTGGTGCATGATACGTTTTTGACACCTACCGTATCGACAAAATTGGTTTTGCTTTCGATTAATTTCTTTGTTTCATCGTCGGCATAGTCGGCTTCGTTTTCGCTGCCGCCTCTTATCAGCCGCATTGTGGTGAAATCATCCAAATTATAAATCTCATCAAGCCAATCAATACGATTCTGCGCCCATTGCGCAAGATATTCATAGTGTTCTCGGTAGTCACTAAGAACTCTGATGAATTCCGTTTCGCGGTTCTGTCTTGTACCGAAGATAGGCCATCTTACGAAATTCCTCTCGTATGACCTGTATTTCTGCGAACCTTCGTCAATAATCGACTGAGGTATTGTATATATCTTTGTTTCTTTAATTTCATCCCAGCGCTTTACAACAAGCTCTCGGAACCATTCGTTATCCATTGACAGATAATACCACTGATTCCCGCCGCCGGAACCAAAAGGCAATGCAGTAAACAATCCTTCATAGAATTCAGCTCCGCTGTCGGCGTTTCCGAGCGACAAGTCGAAATCCCATATCGGACCGAAGTGCAGTTTCCCGCCTTTATTCTTATAAAGGTAGTAGGAGTCCCAGCCGGTATCCAGATTTTTGACTACCTCCTCGACAAGATATGTATCTATCAGGGAATCGAGGTCTACATATTTTTCCATCTCTTCCCGGCTGCCGCTTCTGACTGCTTCGAGAGCTCTTTCCATGTAAGCGCTGATATATTCTATCTGTTTTTTCTTTGTTCTGTTATTTGACGAAAGATCGCTGTGCACCTGATAAAGCTTCCCTCCGACATAAAATATCTCTTTGTCGGAATAGCCGGAAAGCTCAACGAGATAACCGATATCGGTTTCTGTTTCATAATTTGTGGTATCTATCCAGACACGTGCCTGCGAATCTCGGATTTCCTCCGCAACAAGATAAACCCCACGGTATTCGCCGTTTAGATAAACTTCAACCGACATTGATGCCGGGGAAAAATCAACACCCGAAAGACTTCTCGCAAGCTCAAGCGCAACATGATTACGCTGCAGCGACTGATCGCAGACGTTTGCAAGCATAACCCATACTTTATCTTTAGCCATACCCAAATCGAAGAGATTCACCTTGTTCTGAAATCTCATCTTATAGGATTTCTTTTCATAACTCCAGGTATTGTTGCCGCGGCCGCGGATCTCAATCTCCTGCGGCTCCATGTCGAATTCTCCAGCCGCGTATATCGCGAACTTAGCACCGATGTAATCGGTATTAGGCTTGACGTCGTGTCCTGTTACGGTGTCGATAGTGATTATCGGCATATCAAGAACATCATAATCGAAGATGGCTGTTATAACACTGTCTTCTTTAATATTCTTAAGACTGTCAGACCGGGTTCGGCTGGTTTTGCCGTCTGACCAGCGGACAAATTTATAGCCGAAATTCGGAATGGCTTCCACCGGTTTTTCTTCTTCGGAAATCTTTCTTATAGCCCCGCCGCTTATTCTGCCGGCACGTTTGGAGTTAACGGTGTAACCGATGTAAATATCATCATTATCGGGAAAAGAGTCGATTTTCACCGGTGTTTCAGGAAGATATTGCTTTTCATTCGGCGGCTGTGTTTCGGATATGTTTCCGGTAATTGCGGGAACTTCCTCGGTTTTACCGCAGGCAGAAATAACCGGCAAAATTACTGCAAGAATCAAAAGAAATAATGTTGTTCTGATGTTGATATTTTTCATAAGTTTGATCATTTCACGTCTTTTTTAAAAAAACTTAATCTATTATAATTAATTGAGTGTTATATCTAAAAATGGAGAAAATTCAGATAAGCGTCAGGAATTACAAATTGTTTATCAAAAAGTATGGTAAATCTGTTTTGAATCTGGTATAATAGACGTATTATATACAAGTGAGGCATAAAATATGAAAATTAACCAAAATTATCTGAATGTAAAGAAAAGCTATTTGTTTACTGAAATCGGAAACCGGGTAAGAAAATTCCAGTCGGAAAACCCGAATGCCGATGTAATCAAGCTAGGAATAGGAGATGTTACGCTGCCGCTTGCGCCGGTCGTCGTCGATGCCATGAAAAAAGCAGCGGATGAGATGGGAGATAGGCAGGGATTCCGCGGATACGGTCCGGAGCAGGGATATGATTTTCTTCGGGAAGCTGTCAGGAATTATTATCTGAAAAGAAATGTCAGCCTTGAGGCGAATGAGATATTTATTTCAGACGGAGCAAAGAGCGATCTCGGAAATATACTCGACCTTTTCAGCGAGTGCAACACCGTTTTGGTGCCGGATCCCGTTTACCCGGTCTATGTAGATACGAATATAATGGCCGGCAGAAAGGTTATTTTTGCCGACGGAACCGAAGAAAACGGTTTCCTTCCGATGCCTGATGAGAACATCAAATGCGATATCATCTATATCTGTTCTCCGAACAATCCGACCGGTGCGGTATACAGCCGAGAGCAGCTTGAAAAATGGGTCGATTATGCGAATTCGACGGATGCCGTTATACTGTTTGACGCCGCATATGAGGCTTTTGTTTTCGATGAAAACCTTCCGAAATCTATATATGAAATCGAGGGCGCCAAGGAATGCGCAATCGAATTTTGCTCGCTTTCCAAAACTGCCGGATTTACCGGAACGCGCTGCGGCTATACCGTTGTTCCCCATGCGCTTACCCGCGGCGGGCAGGAGCTTAATCCCTTCTGGCTGAGGCGTCAGACTACCAAATTCAACGGCGTTTCATATATTATTCAGCGCGGAGCCGAAGCGGTATTTACCGAGGCAGGACAGAAACAGATCAAGACATCGCTTGACTATTACCGCGAAAATGCGAAAACCATTACCGCCGGGCTCGACAAGATAGGCAAGAAGTATGTCGGCGGAAAGCACTCGCCCTATATCTGGATGCGCTGCGATATGCCGTCCTGGGAGTATTTTGATATGCTGCTTACCAAAGCAAATGTCGTCGGAACTCCGGGCGCCGGGTTCGGCAAGAATGGTGAAGGTTGGTTCCGACTCACCGCATTCGGCGATGAAAATGCAACAAAGGAAGCAGTAAAACGGATAATCGCACTCAGCTGAACTGATTACAAACCGATAAAATATCAGGTAATGGCGCGTTTTCCGATATGCAAAGCCGCCGGATCTAATCCTTCAAGCTTTAGAAGCGCAATCTTTCTCTCAATTCCGCCGGCATATCCGGTTAAATTCCCGTCAGCGCCTACTACTCGGTGGCAGGGAACAAAAACCGAAAGCGGATTACGAGAGACAGCTCCGCCGACGGCGCGGGCTGAAGCGCCGGAACCCTTGCTTTCTGCAATTCGGTTTGCAATATCACCGTAGGAAACGGTTTTTCCGTATTCTATCCCGCACAGCTCAAGCAACACTGATTTTCGGAACTCCGAGCCGGTAAAATGCAGTTTCGGAAAGAAATCCGGTGTTTTGCCTGAAAAGTAGATGTCAAGCCATGACCTTGCGCTTTCGGTAAAATTATTTTCCGAAAATGCTGCCGATGAGATATCAGGATAGTATTTTGCGCCGCAAAACCATGCGCCGGACAAGCCATGTTCGTCTGCCCTGAGCAGGATTTCGCCCAAGGGAGACGGATAACGACCGTATATCTGCATCTTTGTTATAATTCGTCCAGCGGCATAGAGAAAGACGGAAGCAGATTATCCATAAACCACTCGACTTCTTCAATCTGAAGGTTTTTTAAGGTCCGTAGAGTTGAATTATAAGCCGCTTCGAACTCCCGGTTTCCGCTGTTTTTCTCGATTATGCACTTTATAAGAGCGCAAAGCTTGTCGGCCGCCTTTATAAGTGCAGTTTCCGGGTAGCTTTCGGGTTTCATAAGCTTTTCGTATGCCGGGCGCAGCTCGTCGGGCAGCTTTGACAGCAGGTTCTCTTTTGCGGCGGCTTCTATGTCGGCGTAGGAGCGCCTCATGGTGTCGCTTGCGTATTTTACGGGAGTCGGCAGGTCTCCGGTTATAACTTCCGCTGCATCGTGGAAAAGCGCCAGCAAGGCCGCGCGAGCCGGATCATAGTTTTTATTAAAAACCGAATTGCCAATCTCGCACAGGCAGTGAGAGATCACGGCGCATTCCATCGTATGGCGTGACAGCGTTTCGGACTCGGTGCTGTGCATAAGGCTCCAGCGCTTTATATATCTCTGTCTGAAAAGCATCGCTAAAAATGAATAATTCATATGTGTATCCATGAAAATGAGGTGTTAATTTGAAGGTAAAGCTCTTATCACACACGCCGGATCCCGACAGACTGGTTGCCGTTGCGGCCAAATTATGCTATTCCGCGTCCGATATAGATCAGCTCGAAGAAAAGCAGACTCCAGAAAAGGTTGAGGAGTTTCTTGACCGCCTGGTCGATGTCGGGCACGAGAGTCCGGTTGAGCATGCGTCCTTTACTTTCGCCGTCGAAGGCGTCTCAAGGTCGCTTCTGGCGCAGATAACGCGGCATCGGATCGCATCTTTTTCGGTTCAAAGTCAGCGATATGTCGATAAGTCGAATTTCGAATATATCCTGCCGCCGCAGATAGAAGCTATTCCGGAAGCCAAAGCGGAATTCATCGCCGCGATGGAGGAGGATGCCTCTCATTACGAAAGCATTCGGCTTAAACTTATCGAAGGACACACAAAACGCCTCATCGATGAAGGAAAAGACGAAAACGAAGCGCGCAGGCAAGCCGAAAAGATGGCAAACGAGGATGCACGGTATGTGCTCTCTAACGCCTGCGACACTAAGATAATAATGACGATGAACGTCCGATCGCTTTATAATTTCTTCCGGCTCCGCTGCTGCCGCCGCGCTCAGTGGGAAATCCGTGCGCTTGCAATCGAGATGCTGAAGCTGTGCAGATCGGTATCTCCTCTGCTTTTCCGGAAAGCCGGACCTTCCTGTGTATGGGGAGGATGCTCGGAGGGGAATATGTACTGCGGGCATATCGATGAAGTCAGGAAAGAATTCCGGGGTATGAAATAAACCACAAACTTAAATAAGTTGTCATATCACCCTTGCGTAATGCAAGGGTGATATTTATTTAGAGGACTTCAATGTCAATGAATCTGTAGAATGCGCCCGGCTCCTCGGTTTCGTGAGTTGCGAGGACAGCGAAGGTGAAGAAAGCGTCCCTATGGTTGTCAGCTTGCAGTAAGACGGTGATGTCATGCACACCTTCGCCAAGCTCCAAAACAGCGGTGCGGTTTCTTTGGCAGCGATGATATGCAGGCATATAGTCACAGTTGTCTTCTGCTTTAATGACGGTTTCTCCGTTAAGTGCAACCTCAACAGGGGCGACTGTCGAACACATGAGCTTAACTTTGCGCTTGAACGGATTTACTATCTTTGCTTTTGCCGTGCGGAGGGTTTCTCCGTTGTCTTCAAAGCGGACGGTTGTGCCGTCTATCACTTTATTTATGCCGTCAAGCTGCCAATGGGAGCTGCGCAGCAAAGTGAAGGGAGCGCGGTATTCGATCCAGGGACTTGAGCCGTTGAGTCTTGTTACAATGAGATCAAAACGGTTGATGAAATCGAGTTTATCGGCATTGTTTTTAATATTAAAAGACAGCGATGCTTCTTCCGAACTTTCGAGGGTCAGCTCGGATTTTTGCGGACACGCGCAGAAAGCATCCGACCGCGGAAGAACTGAAGCGGATATCCTCCATCTTCCCTTTGTATTGTTCTTTATCGCAAAACGGACTGTTTTAGTTTCACCGGGTACGACGGAAGGTGAGCCTTCATAGCTTATTGTAACATTGAATCCGTTTTCCGGCTTTTCGCCTTCCGGGAAAACATAGCTTTGAATATCAAAGTTATCGGGGAGATTTGTGCTTATATTTTCAAGCTGCAGCTTTTTGTGCATTAAAACGGTTCGGCGAGTAAGCTCGTGCAGGTCCTTCGGAGCATCAAAGCCGCGGACAGCCGGGCTGACGCGAATCTTATCTCCGATCGGCTTCGACCATTTTTCCGGGATATATGAGCTGCCGTAAAGAATTCCGTAAAGAGCTCCGAGGGTCGCACCGGTGCAGTCGGTATCGTATCCCAGATTGACGGCTTTGAGTATACCGTCACCGAAATCTTCGCCGTATAGAAAACCGCAATATGTAAATGCGAGATTCTGCGGCGCGTCTGTGAAATTTGCTCTGCCATGCGCTTCGAGAATCTTCTCGCGGATTTCGACATAACCGACGCCTTCTGAAAACCATTTTACCGTATCCATAAGTGCCGCTTTAACACGCGAACAGTCGGGCAGATATTCAAGCGCTTCGTTCATCAGGCTGATTTTGTCATCATCGCTTTTCACTTCTCTGACAAAGGCGAGGCTTTCGATCGCGGCGTTGAATATTTCACCGTACATCCCCTCTCCCCCGGCATGATCTACCACGGCATCACACATTGCAAAATACGCTGCCATCTTCGGATCGCCCGCAGCGACCGCCCCCCATAACTCGGAGCGGATTGGAGAGCCCATGCAGTCGGTAAAGGGATTGTCATATTTGCCGGAGAAAGGAGGGATAAAGCCGAGACGCAGTGCGGTAACTCCGTAACCATATTCGTCGAATGGGAAATAGACATGCTCAGCCCATTCCCGGCCCATCTCGGACGGACCTATATTTATTCCGTAATTTTCTATTGCGTGAAGGTTGACAAGCTGAAGGTCAAGGTCATCGTTTTCTATCGCGCCGTTTTCATCTATTTTTGGATAAAACGTCAGATTCATAAGGCTCTTGTTGCCTTCTACGGGGCCGCCCAACGTGCCTCCAATGTTTTTTCCGAGCCAGCAGGCGTATATTTTATCGTAAAGTATGGCTTCGTCCAATTTTATCACCTCTGTAAAAAATAAAAAAATTCCGTCCGGCAATTGTTTTCTTGCCGGACGGAAGACTGTCAGTCAAGAATGCCGAATTTAAATGATGGATCCATCGGTTTAGGACGTTCGTATTTCGTCTTTAACTCGATGTATTTCCCTGTTTCGCTTGATATGGTGAAGGATTCCATTATCTCAAGCACATGGAGCGGCTGCTGCCAGCCGCATCTTGCGCATCTGCCGGTTTCGATAGATTTTGCAAAATCGGCAAGCCCGAGACCTCGACTCTGTTCGGCATATGGAAACATAAGCGGAAATTCCTTCCACTGCCCGTCTTCGGGACGCCAGATACCGACGGGTCCCCCGAAGCAGTTGGGGTCTGGAATTGAAAGTGTTCCTTCGGTTCCGTATATTTCAACTCTTGGGGTCTGTGATTCATATACATCGAATGTCATCCAGATTGAACCAATTATTCCGCTGTCGAACCGCATCGTGCCGCTGATATATGTCGGGCAGTTGACCTTAATCATTTCGCCGAAGTGCGGAGCAGCGGTTATCATTCGTTCTTTGAAAGTTGCTCCGGTCATTCCGGAAACACCGCTGACACCGCCGAGCATATTGATGAGAGTCGTAACATAATACGGCCCCATATCAAACATCGGTCCGCCGCCGAACTGGTAGAAGAAATCGGGATCGGGATGCCATGATTCTGGTCCGTGACCGTTGAAGAAAGCAGCGGCGCCAACCGGCTCTCCGATATAACCGCTGTCAATCAGGAATCTTGAAGTCTGCAGGCCAGCGCCTAAGAAGGTGTCGGGAGCGCCGCCGATCATAAGTCCCTTTTCTTTTGCAATTCTGACAAGCTCAAGCCCCTCTTCAAACGATGCACCGAGTGGTTTTTCGGTAAATACCGCTTTGCCGGCTTCAAGCGCGGCTTTGGTAACATCGAAATGCTGATAAGGTCTTGTAAGGTTCAAAACGATATCGACATCGGGATCGGCAAAAGCATCATACATGGTTTCGTAAAGCTTCGGGATATTATACTCCCGCTGCGCTTTCTCGGCTCGTTCGCGGATGAGATCGCAGACACCGATAATTTTGATTTCCCTGAAAGTTGTGGTAATAACTCTGAGATAAGTCGCACTGATTATACCACAGCCTATCATTGCTACATTAAGAGACATAAATAACTCCTGTCAGACCTTAATAATTACGGAAAGCATATTCCGTAAGGACAGAGATTCTCAGTCAAGAATACCGTATTTAAACGATGGATCCATCGGCTTTGTGCGGTTGTATTTTGAAGTTATCTCAATGTATTTGCCGGTGTCGCTTGATGTGGTAAATGATTCCATAATTTCAAGGACATGAAGGGTCTGGTGCCAGTCGCTTCTTGCGTATCTGCCGGTTTCGATCGATTTTGCGAAATCGGCAAGCCCGAGACCGCGGCTGTTGTCTGCGTAGGGGAACATCAGCGGGAATTCTTTCCAGTGCCCGTCTTCGGGACGCCAGATATTAACCGGTCCGCCGAAGCAGTTGGGGTCGGGAACGGAAAGGCTTCCTTCGGTACCGTATATTTCGATCCTCGGAGTCTGTGAGGCATAGGCGTCGAATGTCGTCCAGATGGAGCCGATTATACCGCTGTCGAAACGCATCGAGCCGTGAATGTATGTCGGGCAGTTTACCTTTATTATCTCGCCGAAGTGGGGAGCTGCGGTTATCAGGCGCTCTTTAAAGGTTGTTCTGACCATTCCGGATACGCCGCTGACACCGCCTAAAAGGTTGATAAGAGCGGTAATATAATACGGTCCCATATCAAACATCGGTCCGCCGCCGAACTGGTAATAGAAATCGGGGTCGGTATGCCAGGATTCGTGGCCGCGGCAGTTGAAGAATGCAGCGGCACCGACAGGCTCGCCGATAAAGCCGCTGTCAAGCAGGCGCCTTGAAGTCTGTATGCCCGCACCCATGAAGGTGTCGGGAGCGCCGCCGAGCATAAGTCCCTTTTCCTTCGCAAGTCTGACAAGTTCAATTCCTTCATCAAGCGAGGCGCCGAGCGGTTTTTCCGAATATACCGACTTGCCGGCTTCGAGTGCGGCTTTGGTGACTTCAAAATGCTGATACGGTCTTGTAAGGTTCAAAACTATATCGACATCGGGGTCGGCGAAAGCGTCATGCATGGTTTCATAAAGCTTCGGAATGTTGTATTCCTTCTGCGCACGCTCCGCGCGTTCGCGGATTAGGTCGCAGACGCCGATAAGCTCGATTTCTTTAAATGTCTTGGTAATATTATGCAGATAAATTCCGCTGATCGAACCGCAGCCGATCATTGCTATGTTAAGAGACATAATAAATAATACCTCCCGTTAAATCTTTTTAAATCTTATAAAGCAGTTTGTTTTCAAGATATTTCTGGTCGGAAAGCCCATGCTCAACAGCATATTGTTTGCTTTC
>JAAZGC010000081.1 GCA_012511425.1 Clostridiales bacterium
ACCGTCAGCGCCTCAAGCGTCTGGCTTGCCACCTGCCCGAGCGATTCTCCGGTAATAAGGCAGCGGCATCCGGCGCGCTGGGCCGCCCGTCCCGCCAGCCGCATCATCGAGCGGCGGAGAAGCAGGGTAAAGTAATCTTCATCGGTATTGGCTTTGAGCTGCTGCTGTATCTGCGTCACCGAAATGACGTGCACCCGCAGCCGGCCGAGGTAGGCGCAGAGCAGCCGCCCCAGCTCCAGCACCTTCCGCTGCGCCATCTCCGACGTATAAGGGAAGCTCTCGAAATGCACCGCATCGAGCGCAAGCCCCCGCCGCGCCATCATGTAGGCGGAAACCGGCGAATCGATGCCGCCGGAAAGCAGCACCATCCCGCGCCCGGAGCTGCCCGCCGGCATTCCGCCGGCTCCCCGCTGCTGTCCCGCCGAAACAAAGGCGTGGCTTTCGCGGATTTCAACTCGGACGACGACGTCGGGATTGTTTACGTCGACCTTTATCCGCTGTCCCCGCTTCGCCGTCTCTTCAAGGATAACGCCGCCGATTTCGGCGGAAATTTCCGGCGATTTGAGCGGAAAGCTCTTGTCCGAGCGCTTCGACTCGACCTTGAAGGTCTTTTTGCCTTCGAGATAATCGGGGATGTATTCCCGCGCGGTCTTGCGTATCGAGTCCATATTCTTTTCGCAGACGGCGGCGCGGCCGACTCCGACAAGCCCGAAAACACGGGTAAGCTCGTCGAAAAGCCCGTCGGCGTCGGTGCCCTCTTTCGGCGTCACGGTAAGCGCCGACTGGGCGTGTTCGATATCGCAGCCGCCGTGCCGAAGCGAGCGGAAGCGGATATCGCGAAGCAGCTGTTCTTCGAATCGTCTTCTGTTGAGCCCCTTAAGCATGAGCTCGCCGTATTTTGCTAAAATAAGTTCGTTCATTTGTAAATCTTTGCAGCCTGTTTTTTCTTTTCATGGTTATTATTGTCGAAAAATTTTGAAAGTTCAGAAAACTTTTATAAAAGTTTTCTGATAGGGGGGTTGGGGGGACGAAGTCACCCCATCGCATCCCTACTCCAGCTTCAACTCCCCCGCGTCCATCGCAAACGACACGGCGGCGTTTTCCGAGGGGAGGTAAATCTCTCTCGAGGCGCCGCAGGTTTCGCAGAAGATGTTGACGCCGCCGCGGGTGAATTCGAAGTCGAGCTTCTGCAGGGCGGAGTTTTGACAGCGGCAGCTGACGCGGCCCTCGTCGCGGAGGGAGGCGACGGCGGTCAGGACGGTGCTTTCATAGAAAGACGAAGCTGCCGGGATATCCGTATCGGCATCGGGTTCGGCGGCGGCTTCGTCTGCGTCATCCGGATGATAAGCCGCGCGGGCGGCTTCGTCGGAGAAGTCGATCTCGCTGGAATCAACTCCAAGCATCCCGGCAAGGGTGCGGGTCGATTCGTCGTAAGCCTCGCGGACTTTGTCGGCGCTGCCGATGAATGCGCAGCCGAGCGATACGTAAGGGCAGGCAAGGGTGAAAATGTCCCGCGAAAAGAAAAGCTGCCGCGACATATTG
>JAAZGC010000082.1 GCA_012511425.1 Clostridiales bacterium
AGGTTGACAATGTTCTGAGAGTTAAGCGTTCGGAAAACGGCGTTATTCAAAATCCCTTCTTCCTTTCACCCGATAATTACGTTTATGAAGCGGAAGCTTTAATGTCAAAATACAAGATATCGGGAGTCCCGATCTGCGATAAAGACAAAAAGCTGGTCGGTATTATCACGAACCGCGATATGCGCTTCCTTACCGATTACAACATCCTCATAAGCGAAGTAATGACCAAGGATAACCTGGTAACTGCGCCGGAAGGCACCACCCTCGATGAAGCCCAGGAAATTCTCAGACAGCATAAGATCGAAAAGCTGCCTATTGTTGACAATGAGATGCATCTGAGAGGTCTCATTACAATTAAAGATATCGAAAAGACAACCCGTTATCCTAATTCCGCAAAAGACTCGCAAGGCAGACTCCTCTGCGGCGCAGCAATCGGAGTCACCAATAATATGCTTGACCGCGCAACAGCACTTCTGAGCGTGGGAGCTGATTTCCTCGTACTTGACTCGGCTCACGGAGATTCTGCAAATATCCTCAACGGTATAAGCAAGATTAAGGAAGCTTTCCCGAATACGCAGCTTATTGCCGGAAACATTGCAACCGCAGATGCCGCACGCAACCTTATTTCCGCAGGCGCGGATGCCATAAAAGTCGGTATCGGTCCCGGATCTATCTGCACGACGAGAGTAGTCGCCGGTATCGGCGTTCCGCAGGTCACCGCTATTTACGATGCGGCTTCGGTTGCGGCAAACTACGATATTCCGGTTATCGCCGACGGCGGTATCAAGTATTCCGGTGACCTTACAAAGGCTATCGCAGCAGGAGCCGATGTTATAATGATCGGTTCTCTGTTTGCCGGCTGCACCGAATCCCCCGGAGACACCGAAATATACCAGGGGCGCAGCTTCAAAGTATACAGAGGAATGGGTTCTCTCGGAGCAATGGATAAGGGTTCCAAGGACAGATATTTCCAGGAAAACGCTTATAAACTTGTACCCGAAGGCGTTGAAGGGCGCGTACCTTACAAAGGGCCGCTTTCCGACACAGTGTTCCAGCTTATCGGCGGTCTTCGCGCAGGAATGGGATATTGCGGCTGCGAGACTATCACAGACCTGCAGAGCAACGGACAATTCATCAAAATTACCGGCAGCGGCCTTCGTGAATCTCACCCGCATGATATCAGCATAACAAAAGAAGCACCGAATTACAGTGCGATGATCTGATTGAATTAATCTTTGAATAATAAATAATATCTCCCGAGACTGTATTTTCAAAGCTCTCGGGAGATAATTATTTCTCGGGGGCAGAATAATCCCTGCATATAGTTATAACCGTGTCTTTTAACAAATAATTCAAAACTTTTTCGCCGCATGCTATTGCAAACCAAGGCAATCTGTGATATAATAAATAAGCTGAAAATATGGCCTGTTGGTCAAGAGGCTAAGACGCCGCCCTCTCACGGCGGAAACAGCGGTTCGATTCCGCTACGGGTCACCAATCAGCGGCACCGTATCCGGAGCCGTCATATCGCGCAATTCGGCGTCAGAACGCCGGTGCGTGATTTTTTATTTATCCGAGTATTTTTTTGCTTTATTTTACCGGGGAGGATGTTGTCATGACTGACAAGGTATCTTTATTTGGAAATGCAATCGTAGGGCAGTCCGGCGGGCCGACGGCGGCAATCAATGCGTCCCTTGCCGGAGTTATCCGCGCCGCTCAGTCAGCTGCGGAGATAAAACACATCTATGGCATGAAGAACGGTGTCGAAGGGCTGATAAACGGTATCGAACCGATCGATATCTGCCTAACCGAAACAGAACTCAAACTGCTTTCATCTACTCCAGCATCCGCTCTCGGCTCCTGCCGTCATAAACTTCCCGATACTTTTGAATCGGATGAATACAAGAAACTTGAAGAAATATTCGACCGTTATAACATCAAATATTTTTTCTATATCGGCGGAAATGATTCGATGGACACCGTTAACAAGCTTTCTGAATACTGCGAAATCAAAGGCAGGGAAATGATGGTTATCGGCGTCCCGAAGACGATTGACAACGATCTGACCGCTACCGACCATACCCCCGGGTACGGTTCGGCAGCAAAATACATCGCCGTTACGGTTCAGGAAGTATTAAGAGACTGTGCTGTTTACACTAAGCCGGCTGTTACAATCATTGAGATAATGGGGCGACACGCCGGATGGCTGGCAGCTTCAGCAGCATTGCCGGGATCGATTGCGGGCATAGCCCCCGATTATATTTATCTTCCGGAAAAACCTTTTGACAAAGACATTTTTTTAGACGACATAAGATCTGCTCTAAAATATCATCCGAATGTTGTTGTCGCTGTTTCGGAAGGAATACATGACGCAGAAGGCAATTATATCGGCGCCGCATTGCATAAGGGAAAAGACGTTTTTGGAAATGTCAGCCTCAGCGGCGCAGGAAAGGCGCTTGAACTTCTTGTCAAGGATGAAATCGGCTGCAAAGTCCGTTCGATAGAGATTAATCTGCTTCAGCGCTGTGCATCTCATGCCGCATCGTTAACCGACATAAGTGAATCGGAAAGAGTCGGCGAAGCGGCGGTTAAGGCGGCATTAAACGGCGAGACGGCCAAAATGATGTGCTTTATTCGCAGTAATGAAACCGAATACAGCGTGGATATTGTTTCACGTGACATTACAACTATCGCAAATCAGACGAAAACCGTTCCTGACAGCTATATAAGTGCCGGCAACAACAATATTACTGAAGAAGGTATAAAATATATGCTCCCGCTGATTCAGGGAGAATTGCCGATTCTCTGGGAAAACGGAATTCCGAAACACTTTACATTTTAATCAGGCGATGATAAAGGAGAAAAAGTGAATAAAAACAGCAATGTAAAAGAAATCGTGCTTAAAAATCGCAGCTACCGTGAATTCGACAGCTCTGTACCGATAACACATGAAGTGATCGAAGAATATATCGATTCGGTCAGGTTTACTCCGTCAACGGTTAACCTCCAGCCTCTTAAGTTTTATATAGCGACCAAGCCGGATGAGACAAGCCTGATTCGCCAAAACGTTAAATTTGCCGGTCTTCTCACCGGTTACAACGGGCCTGATAAAGAACATAACCCCACCGGATACGTTATAATATTTGCCGACAAAAATATCGCTGCGAAACCCGAAGGTTTTGATAAAGATGTGGGTATTGCTGCGCAGACTATTCTCCTGGAAGCGGCAGAAGACGGTTTCGGAGGATGCATGATCGGAAGCTTTAACGGAAATGAGATCACCCGTTATTTCAAATTCCCGGAAAATCTTTCGATGAGACTGATAATTGCACTCGGCAAGCCCTTGACAAAAATCGTCCTTGAAGAGATGCCCGCAGGCGGTTCGACTGCATATTATCGTGATGAAAATTCTGTTCACCATGTACCAAAAAGACCCTTGTCTGAAATCCTGATAAACAGAAATTTTTAAATCAATATGCAATTCAGATATCTGAATTGTTCTGTCAATTTGTTGTGTTTATTTTCTGCCGAGACGATGAATTTGTGCGTAATTAACATTTATTCGCAATTTCACATTTGCGATGAACAAATATAACATTTTCAACTTGACATACGGCTTAAATTATTATATAATAATAACAGCCGCAGTCGGTAATGGGTAATAATCCGGCGCCGCCTGCGGATATTCTTTTTTATAAACCGGAGGTTTTTTAAATGAACAGAGTTTTCAACTTTTCAGCAGGACCGTCGATGCTTCCATTACCTGTGCTGGAAAAAGCTCAGGCTGATCTTATAGACTACCAGGGAACCGGTATGTCTGTTATGGAGATGAGCCATCGATCTCCGGCTTTCGAAACTATTATCGCCGATGCTCAAAAACTTATCAGACAGCTGATGAGTATTCCGGATAATTACAAGGTGTTTTTTCTTCAGGGCGGCGCATCAACCCAGTTTTCCGCCGTTCCGCTCAACCTGATGAATATAAATAATAAAGCCGATTATGTTGTAACCGGACAGTTCTCTAAAAAGGCTTATAAAGAAGCGCAGAAATACGGAGATATAAAACTGGTCGCATCTTCTGAGGACAGAAACAACACTTATATTCCAAAGCTTATTTCCGCCGATTTCCGCAGTGATGCCGATTATGTTCATATCTGCTTTAACAACACGATATTCGGCACAAAGTGGAATTACATTCCGGATACCGGTTCGGTTCCGCTTGTCGCCGATATGTCTTCCTGCATTCTCAGCGAACCGGTTGATGTAAGCAAATTCGGCGTAATATACGCAGGTGCTCAGAAAAACGTTGCCCCCGCCGGCGTGACCATCGTTATTGTAAGAGACGATCTTATCGGAAATTCAAGAAAAGACATTCCCGTCATGCTTGATTATAAAATCATGGCGGACAATGATTCCATGTATAACACACCGCCGTGCTGGTCGATCTATATGGCAAAGCTGGTTTTCGAGTGGCTTATAGAAGAAGGCGGTCTTGAAGCAAGAAAGCAGTTCAACGAAAAGAAAGCTGCTTTACTCTATGATTATCTTGATAATCAGAATTACTATATCGCTCCCGCAGAAAAAGACTACCGTTCGATCATGAACGTAACATTTGTCACCGGCAATCCCGACCTTGATGCAAAATTCGCAAAAGAAGCCGGAGCTCAGGGACTTAAGAACATCAAGGGTCACCGTTCCGTCGGCGGTATGCGTGCATCTATCTACAACGCCATGCCTTATGAAGGTCTGGAAAAGCTTGTAGCTTTCATGGATAAGTTCGCAAAAGAAAACCCGAAGGGCTGAATAAAGGATAATCTTATGAATAAAATAAAACTTCTCAATAAAATTGCCGCCGTCGGCACCGATAATTTCGATAAATCCAAATATACCGTGGGTGAGAATGTCGATGCTCCCGATGCTATCATGGTTCGTTCGGCAGATATGCTCTCAATGGAGATGAATCCAGAGCTCAAGGCTATCGCCAGAGCAGGTGCCGGTGTGAATAATATCCCGGTTGATAAATGTGCAGAGCAGGGAATTGTTGTCTTTAACACTCCCGGCGCAAATGCCAACGGTGTCAAGGAACTTGCAATAGCTGCCATGCTACTTGCCGCACGTGATATCATCGGCGGAATCGAATGGGTAAAGGAAAACAGCAGCGACGAAAACATTGAAAAAACCGTCGAGAAAGCAAAGTCTAAATTTGCCGGAACCGAACTTAAAGGAAAAACCTTAGGCGTTATCGGTCTCGGCGCAATAGGCGGATTGGTTGCCAATGCCGCGGTACATCTCGGCATGAATGTCATAGGTTTTGACCCGTATCTTTCGGTTGATGCTGCATGGCTGCTTTCCCGTTCTATCATCAAAGCTTCAAGCTATGATGATATATACGAAAAGAGCGACTATATCACATTACATATTCCTGCAACCGATGAAACCAAGGGTATGTTCAATTCCTCTGTCTTTGCAAAGATGAATGACGGCGTCCGGATCATCAACTTTTCAAGAGCCGGACTTGTAAACAGCGGAGACATAAAAGAAGCATTATCATCCGGAAAAATCGCCGCATATGTAACCGACTTCCCGACTCCTGATATTGCAGGAGTTCCCGGAATCATCTGCATCCCCCACCTCGGTGCTTCGACAGAAGAATCAGAAGACAACTGCGCCGTTATGGCAGCACTTCAGCTTATTGAATTCCTCGAAAACGGAAACATCAAAAATTCGGTCAATTATCCCGATGTATCTATGCCCCACAGCGGTGATAAGCGTATCTGCGTAATGCACAGGAATATTCCGAACCTTATCTCACATCTCTCGGCTGCATTGGGCGCCGATAACATCAATATCGAGAATATGTTCAGCCGGTCTAAAAAAGACTTTGCTTATTCGATATTTGAAATTAACGGCGAGCTGCCGGAAGAGGTTATCGAAAAGCTCAGAAGCGTTACAGGCGTAATCAGAGTTAATATTTATTGAGCCCGACAAAAGGCGGCACTGATCTGCCGCCTTTTCAATTATGAAAATGAAAAAAATAAAACTTAAAGCAGCGATTTTTGATCTTGACGGCACCTTGCTCGATTCGATGATGGTCTGGAGAAGTCTTACCGAGACCTACCTTGAGGGAAAGGGAATAGAGCCGGAAAAAGGCCTTTCATTTAAGCTTTTAGGCAAATCGAGCGAATATCAGAGCAATTATGTATTTGAAAAATACGGCATAAAAACTACTCCCGAACAGGTTTATCAGGAAACCATTCCTTATATTAAAAAGTATTATGCCGAAACAACCAAACCAAAACCGGGAATATTAGAATTTCTTGATTTATTGAAAAGCAAAAATATCCCTTGTGCAATAGCGACCGCAACACCACTTCAATTAATGGAAAGCGCACTCGATAAATTCGGATTTAAAGAATATTTCAGGGTAATTATTACCACATACGATGTCGGTGTCGGAAAACATAAGCCGGATATTTACGAAACTGCCGTCAGTCGATTAAATGCCGACAAAGAAACAACGGTTATTTTCGAAGATGCTTTTTATGCAGTTAAAACTTTAAAGGAGCATAATTTTAATTGCTGCGTAATTGCCGATAAGATTACGGAACCCGATCCCGAACCGATAAAAGCAATCAGTGATATGTATATAGAAAACTGGTTTGAGGCTCCGGAACTTTTTGAATTCTGAATAAAAAAATTAGCGGCGTCTGAATGATGCCGTTTTTTATTTTAGGAAATGACAAAGCATATTATCAATATATGTATTGATTTTTTCACCATATTTGTGTATAATGTTATAAGTAGTTTTAGTCATTTGAAATCCTTGAAAGGAGTTTAGATAAATGGCAAAGATTAAATGCCCGAAATGCGGAAATGAGCTTGAGGAGGGCAGCCGATTCTGTACATCCTGCGGCTCAAGACTGGTTGAAGCTCCGGCTGCATCTGCAGCAAATAAACCGGCGGAAAAAACAGATAAGAAGATCGAAACGCCGCGTACAGCCCGACGTCAGATTCAGCCTTCACTTACGCTTAACAGCGATAAAAATGAATCGATTACTCTATCAGCAAAATCCGACAACGAAATAAAAGCGAACAATGCTTCGCCGGTCGGCTATGATAATCAGGAACCGATTAAAACACCCGACTTAACTCCTCATGCTGCTCCGACACCTAAAGAGTCTTTTACCACAGACAACACCGCTGTCAACTCCCAAGAAACAGCTGCTTCCAACCGGCATGTTTTTGAGGCTTTTAAAAGCCAGGACAATGCCCAAGACCGGGAATCCGCAAAACAGCCTGTTCAGCCACAGACCGATTCTGCCGGACAAACACAGGAACCTGTTCAGTATCCTCATCAACCCGGCCATGTAAATGCCGCTTTCCCGGGAGTATCTAATGCACCTAAACAGCAGATGCAGCCGCAACCAAGTCAGCAAAGAACATCTCCGGCTCCTCAGCCAAACTTCGCTGTTTCGGATAAGCAAAACCTAAGGACCTCCAAGAAAGTGCAGGTCAAGCGTCAGACAATTCCCGAAAAACTGTTGAATATACTCGCTTCTCTGATTTTGTGCATCCTGATTATAATATCATCAATCTCCGCCTTAAGTACGGAATTTATCAATCAGGTGCTTACGGAAAAAGGAATTGTAAAGATCGTCGAAAACATTGATGTAAATAATATCATCCTGAACGGAAAACCTTTGCCAGAAGCAGTAATAAACAGCTTTGGTCTTGAATATGATACTTTATCCGCATTGGGAATCACCGAGGAACAAATTAATACCGATTTTAAAGCCCTTATAAACATGATCTCAAAAGGTGCGGTCAAGGTAATAAACGCAGCGAAAAAAGGAGAAGATGCCGAGGGAGTTATCCTTGCTACCAAGGAAGAAATCCTCGAGACGCTCCGCAGCAAAACATCGGCTCTTCAAACAATACCGAACTTTGAAATTAACGATGCGCTTTTTAATGCAATATCCGAAGGTCTTGATTCCGCAGGTTACGCCAATGGTTTGAGTGTAAAACATATCATTGATTCGTTTCCGGAAAGTCAGGCAAAGAGCGCAAGAGCAAATTTACAGACATTGACGGCGGCGGTTGCTTCAGTAAAATATGTAAAATACGGCTTTGCCGCTATAAGCGTCCTGCTGCTGAGCGTTTTGCTGATTTTAAATAAACACCGATTCCGTTTATCATTGATGTGGTGTGCAATTGATTCAGCCATTATATCTGCCAGATTAATGTTCACTTATTTTGCATATGACAAAGCAGCTTCTTTGGTTTCGGTACCTGATAATACCAAGGCAGTCATTACGGCGGTAAAACCGGTGGCTGTTGAATATTCATTGAAATACGGGATTATATTCGCTGCTGCTTTTGTGGTGCTGACCGTGCTTGCGATAATCAGCGCCATCTCCGGTTCATCCAAGAAAAAGAGCAATTAAAAAACGGCTTCGCGTCATGACTTTGTCTTGCGCGAAGCCATATTTGTCAAAATTAAGTTACATTATTATATCTATAGGCATACCCGTTGCCGATGAGCGATACATTGCAGATATCAAGGCAACCGGCTTTCTGCCCTGAACGGCATCGATTAGCGGCGGTCGATCCTCCAGTATTGCAGATACGACATCATCTATCTGTTTTTTGTGATTTTCCATCCCTATCGCCCTCGGGTCGCTTGCAGAGGAACAGTAAGTATGATTTACTTCCGGCTTCTCTCCCGGCAGATCCCAGGAAATAATATTTTCGTCGGTGAAAACGACTGAGCCTTTGTCTCCGCAGATTTCGAAACGCCTAGTGTAACCCGGATAACAGGCTGTTGAAGCCTGAATCGAACCTACTGCACCGCTTTCGAATTCCAACACGGCCGCCGCGGTATCTTCGACTTCGATATTATGACTTAGTGTTCTGCAGAATGAAAAGGTTCGTTTTACAGATCCCAATAATGATATTATAAGGTCAATGCTGTGAATGCCCTGGTTCATCAGTGCTCCGCCGCCGTCAAGCTCCCAGGTTCCCCGCCAGGCGAACCCGGCATAATACTCGGTGCTTCGGTGATATTTCATCGAAATATCAGCCAATATTACTTTTCCGAATTCACCGCGATGAAGCGCATCGTTTATCGCCTGATAACAATGAGTAAACCTCAGCTGAGAAATAACGCTTACTATTTTACCGGTTTTTCGGAGAGATTAACAATGGCATCGGCGTCATCGACATTAAGCGCCATCGGCTTTTCAATTATAACATGCTTGCCTGCGTGAAGAGCGCTTAAGGTGTTCCGGGCATGGAATCCCGACGGAGTACAGACACAGATGACGTCAATAGAGTCGTCATCAAGCATTTCATCATAACTCTTGTATGCATTGACACCGTATAAAGCTGCCGTTTTTAATGCGTTTTCAAATGAAACGTCGCAGACACCGCACAGCTCGGCATCGTGATTTGACAGCACCGCATTTATATGGTATACCGAAACCATTCCGCATCCGAGAATTCCGAATCGGATTTTCTTCCTCATCGCAGCCACCTTGTAAGATTGTTTTAAACTAACGCAATATATTTGATTTGATCGGGTTATTTGTAAACTCGCTCAAAACCTGATTTTCAGTTAATTATTGATTTTCTGAACCGAACCATCTGCCGCCGTCAAATTCGCTGCCGCCGATAAGCTGCTCATAGTTTTCAGATACTGTCTTGAAAGCTTCAATATATTTATCGATATATTCGGGCATAAATTTTTTAAAGCTGGGAAGTGTAATGCAGTATTTGGTTTCAGACGGCCTGCAAGCTTCATCAAGCAGGCGAACGTCACGTTCGGCAAAAGCTATTCGCGAAGGTTTGCCTATGTTGTAGAAATCAAAATCCTTAAAGAACTGATGAGTATGCAAACAGAAGTTTCCGCCTTCCCAGCTGCCGAGACCGGGGACTTCAGCTCTGATAGCTTCTGCGAAACGTCCGGAAGATAAACCTCCAGCCTCTTCAGGAAAATACTTTCCTTGCGGGTAGTACCAACCGCCCATGGTTGATCCGCTGCCTATCGGAGGGCGAACAGGATGAATGCCGTTAAGACCTTCGATACCGTCGCAGAAATAATTCATGGCGCGGTCAACTTCGGCAATACGCTCATCATAATATTTCAGCTGACCGAGTGCAAGTGCGGAGCAGAGCTGATTTGCTCTTCCTTTAACGCCCCCGAGAGGTATGTTGTGATAAGGAGTAAGAGAAGGATCGGTAACGAAATTGGCATTATTGCGTTCGTAATGACCGTATGCAATTGCACGCTGAAAAATCAGTTCGTCATCGGTAACAAGGATACCATATTCACCGGCTGCAAATGCTTTGCCGCTCATCATCGACATAGCGGCAACATCACCGAAGTTGCCGGCCTTTTTGCCCTTATATAAAGAACCTTGAGCATGTGAGACATCTTCGATTACTTTAAGGTTATGTCTTCTTGCTATCGGCATAATCCTGTCCATGTCAGCAGGATATCCGAAATAATGAACTACCATGATAGCCTTGGTACGTGGTCCTATGCAGCGTACGAGGTCGTCCGGATCCATTGAAAGATTTTCGTCGATATTGCAAAAAACTGCTGAAGCACCGAAATTAATTGCCTGAGACACCGAAGCCCAATAGGTTTTTGTCGGACAGATAATCTCATCGCCCATACCGAGACCGATACCAAACATCGCCGCCGATAGAGACATAGTACCGTTGGTAAAAGAGACCGCGTGTTTGCGCCCCTGCCATTCAGCGAAACGATTTTGAAATTCGGTGGTAATATTTGTTCCGGAAAAACTGTTATCACGGATTACTTCAAGACAAGCTTCCTCGTCTTCATTTGTTATTATCGGCCAACGGAATAGTTCCTGTGGAACATCTTTCTGATGAAATAAAGGCTCTCCGCCTAACAAAGCAAGTTTCTTCTTCACTTTAATCACCTCTATATAAGCAAATTTTGCTGTATGATGCTATACTGAGTAGAAAGAATGTGCAAAACCTCATAATTTAGTGCGGTTTATATGTCCTCTTCAAGACCAAGAAGCTTAAGTGCGTTCAGACGGCAAACCTTTTTATATGCCGTTTCGCTGATTAACCCTTTTTCTGCAACATCATCAAGCCAGAATGAGAGACGCATATCATTTTTAGGGCTGCAGATGTCGGTTCCGAAGAAAAGTTTATCCTGGAATTCTTCAATAAATCTGCATCCGAATTCTGTATCTCTCATAACAGCGTTCCCGCCTGAGCCGGCAGACATATCGCCGTAAAGAAATTCATATTCGCGCATCAGCCTAACAAGCGGACCGCCGGGAGTTACCTTTCCGGATGGATATCCGTTCATGTTTTCTCTTGTGACATCGCCGGAAATTCCCGACCAGAACATCATCGAATGCCCTAAAATCTTGAGCTTAGGGTATTTTTTCAGCATCCTTTCGAGTCTCGGAAGCCCAAGTGAATCCTGAATTCCGTAATGACCGTATTTCTCATCGTCCGGAGCGAGATGAATCGTTACGGGCATATCGCATTCGGCACAATGGTAAAAGAAATTATCCATAAGCTCGCAGTCTGCCGGGATATTCGGGAATACTTCGCCGACACCCTTTGCTCCCAGCTTTTTATAATGCTCAAGAAAATAAGAAAAGTTGGTTTTCGGACTGTTCCCGGCCATACGCGGGTCAAGATTGCAGAACCAGACGAAAAGATCGGGATACTTTTCTGCTGTATCACAAGCCTGTTCGTTTGTCTGAAATGAGAATACAGCCTCGGGTGCAACTTCGGGGAGCAATACTCCGCGATCAATGCCAAGCTTTTCGTACATATCTCTCAGCTGCTCGGGAGTTGCGAGTTTATCACCGTCGAATCGCGGTATTTCTATACCGCCGTTAAGGTCGGCATGTATGTGAATATCGAATTTCAATATTTTTTCCATAATAGAATTCCTCTGCGTTTGATCTGATTTCAATATATGATTAAGTGATATTTTCAAGTTTCAGCAGTCTGATTGCATTAAGACGGCATACCTTTTTATACGCAGCCTCGCTTATCAATCCTCTTTCGGCAACATCGTCGAGCCAGCACGAGAGCGGCATGTCATCATTAGGACTGCAGATATCCGTTCCGAACATCAGTTTGTCCTGAAATTCTTCAATAAATTTGCAGCTGCCTTCGGTATCTCTCATCATCGCATTTCCGCCGGAGCCTGCCGAAAGGTCAGCATAAAGAAATTCATATTCACGCATGAGTCTGAAAAGCGGACCGCCGGGGGTTATTTTTCCCGGTGGATAGCTGTGCATGGTTTCTTTCGTAACATCACCGGAAATTAAAGACCAGAACATCGGCGAATGGCCGATTATCTTAAGCTTTTTATGTTTTTTCAGCATTCTTTCGAGCCGCGGCAGCCCCAGCGAATCCTGTATTCCATAAAAACCGTATTTTTTGTCATCGGGAGAAATATCAATAGTAACTGGCATATCGCATTCGGCGCAGTGATAAAATAAATTATCCATAAGCTCGCCGTCGGTCGGAACATTGGGGAGCAGCTCACCAACACCTTTTGCACCGAGATTTTTATAATGATCGATAAAATATGAAAAGTTGGTTTTCGGGCTGTTATAAGCCATCCGAGGATCAAGGCTGCAAAACCAGAAAAGCAGATCGGGATGATTTTGAGTTGCTGTATAAGCCTGTTCATTTGACTGTATGGCAAAAAACTCGGGATTAACCAGCGGCAGTAATACTCCTCGGTCGATTCCAAGCTTTTTATACATAACCCGCAGCTCTTCGGGGGTAGCAAACCTTTCACCGTTAAAACGCGGTATTTCACGACCGCCGTTAAGATCGGCGTGTGCATGAACATCGATTTTCATTATTTTTTCCAAAATATACACCTCCTGAAAGAGTTTGGTGGGTATTTAAATTATATAGCATTTTTTATTCGATGTCAATGAAAAAGTTTGCCTAATACTTGGACAATATTGCTCTCGTCGTTAGGTATCGGAACTTGCATTACGTTTAACCGGAAACAGCGTTTTTCCTCGCTTTATTCCTGCATGAAGACGGAGGAATCCCTTTATGTCTTTTGAAACACCGGCTGAAATAGCACTCGTCCGGCATACCGACAGCCGCGGCGATTTCCGATATAGGCATATCTGTCGAGCGCAGCAGCAGCTCCGCTTTGTTTATCCTGAACTCGTTTATATATGACATTGCGGTTTTCCCGGTGACGATTTTAAACAAACGACAGAAGTAATACCTGCTTATTCCGCATACATCGGCAAGATTTTCCAACGTTATTTCAAGCGGATAATCGGTGCTGATCATTCGAAAAGCCGGTTCGAGCCTTTCCGCATAAAGGCGGACAGCATCTGAAAGAGCGGTATGCTCCGGTGCAAGCTCAGAGCGTATCAGAGCGGCAAACAGCTGTGCTGCACATCCGAAAGAGTAGAGCTCATAAACAGAATCCTTAGTTTGAAGTTCTCTAAACAGAGATAACAGTATTTCTTTTACTTCATTGTTTTCACTTATAAGATTATTGAACCGGATGGTTCCGTCAGCAATTTCTTTCAGCTTTTTAACGGTATCTCCGAGCCCAAGGGTTGCATCCGCCATCAATAGATGATATATAGGATCCGTGCCGTATGGTGCGCGTATTGCATGCCGTTCGCACGGATTTATAAGTACGATATCTCCGGCTTCCGCAATAAATATTTTAGGACCGCAGGTGATTTCAGCCGTTCCCGAAATCATGTATTTGATTTCAAGCTGCTCGTGCCACCTTGGTTCGGAAAGCTCTCCGGTATGATCTTCGCTCAAGCGCTTTGATATGCTGTAACTGAAAGGCAGACCTCTGCCCGAATAACCGATATTTTAATAGTTAAACTTTTTAATCATATATAAATTCTCATTTGAAATATATTATAATGTGATAAATCAATTTTGCTTCACATTTTTAAGTATACCACATAAAACAATATAATTCAACCTGATATCAGACTTTTTATACAGAAATAATCTTTCCGGACAAAAAATCGTTTCAGGTGATTAAGTCTGATTTACATGAATGACTTGCACATATCAATTAAATGTTGTATAATATAAAAGATAATTAAATAAATCTCTGGTGATGTTATGAAAATTCTTATAATTGACGCTCAGGGCGGAGGTATAGGCCGCCAGCTCGTTTCCGCAATAAAAGAGCGTTTTCCGAATGACACAATAACCGCAGTCGGAACAAACAGTGCGGCAACCGCAGCAATGATAAAAGCCGGAGCCGATAATGCAGCTACCGGCGAAAATGCTGTCAAAGTCTGCTCCGGAAAAACAGATGTAATCATAGGCCCCCTTGGGATCGTCATAGCCGATTCAATGCACGGAGAAATAACTCCTTCAATGGCGATTGCGATAGGTCAGAGTTCCGCAAAACGGATACTGATTCCTGTAAGCCACTGCGACAATATAATAGTCGGAATATCGGATATACCACTCGCAAAAATGATAGAGAATGTATCGGAAGAGCTGTCAGCAATTCGTAGCGAAGATAAATGAAGTGTTAAATAAGCCTGTTTACTTGACATTTAACCGATATAGTGATATAATTAAACTGCCGAAGCAGGAAGCCGGTTAAAAATGCAGAAGCATTTTAAAACATAGACATAATAATTATGCGTGCAATGAATGCACGCGGTTTCTCAGAAGGGAAACACTGCGCCGATATACGGCGAAATAAGTAATTTAACTTCAGGAGGAATATTATTATGGCATGTTTTCTTATTCCGGCTGCCGAAGCAGTCATTACCACAATTGCGGCAAAAGGAATCAAAGCAAAAGAAGAAAAGCAAATCGAGAATGTAAATCTTTCTGCCGAAGAAACCGGCGAATCAAAGATACATTTTTCCCGCAAACTCGGCTGGCTTAATAAGCTGCTTTGGGGCGGTTCCGCTCTTCTTGCATTTGAGCACATCTGGCATGGCGAAATCGTTCCGTATTTCCCGTTTTTGACAGCGGTAAAGGAAGGGGAGACTGCGGCAATGCTTTCCGAAATGGGAAGCTCCGGAGTTATGATGGCTGCACTTGTTACAACGGTATGGATCGGAATGCTCGGTATCTCATACATTGTTGAGAAAAGACCGTCCAAAGCGCCGGATGCTGCCGCGGAGATACAGAAATGACCCTGCTGATAACGGTTTTCGCTGCTGTTATCTGTACCGTAATCTGGTATAAAACAGCCCCGAAAAACGAAATGAGAGTCGGAATTCTCTGCTGGATGTTCTGGGGTGCTTCGCTGATGTGGCTGATTGATGCAATAGTCGAATATACAGAAGTCGGAGCGGAGTTTTTCACCCCTTCAACGGCTGATATGATAAACGATTCATATTTGGGTCTGTCGGTCGTGGCATTAGCGCTCGTAATCTGGCTTGTAATTCTTCTTGTTTCAGATCCAAAAGGCGTTATTCGTGCCGCATTGACAAAGAAAAAATAATACATGAATTGAGCGGTTCTGTAGTAATTGCAGAACCGCTCGATATTACAGAGGCTTTTATGGAACTCAGCGAATTCTTCGCAAAATATCCCAAAGTTGCAGTAGCTTTCTCCGGCGGAGTTGACTCGGCTTATCTCTTATATGCCGCATTGAATATGGCGAAAACTGTCAAAGCATACTTTGTCAAAACTGATTTTCAGCCGCAGTTTGAGCTTGATAACGCCAGGCGTCTTTCTTCGGTACTTGAAATTGACCTGACAATACTGAATGCAGATATCCTTTCCGATAATGACATAATGACAAATCCCGCCGACCGATGCTATTACTGCAAAAGGAAGATGCTATCAACCATAGCCGCACAGGCGGCAGCCGACGGATATAATGTATTGCTTGACGGAACAAACGCATCGGACGATCTCAACGACCGTCCCGGCGTAAAAGCGCTTGAGGAACTTTCGGTTTTGTCGCCTCTCAGAATATGCGGCTTAACCAAAGATAATATTCGCAGTCTGTCAAAATCCGCAGGACTGTTCACCTGGGACATGCCTTCTTATACCTGCCTTGCTACGAGAATACCGACAGGAGTCTCGATTACAAAAGATAAACTCGAGCGGACCGAAGCCGCCGAAAACTATTTGCTGTCTTTGGGTTACAGAGATTTTCGGGTGCGCCTGATCGGAAATTCAGCTAAAATTCAAGTAAATACCACACAGATAAGCAAGGTTATATCCGAACGTAAGAATATAGTTTCCGAACTCAAGAAGTATTATACTTCTGTGCTTCTCGACTTAGAGGCAAGAGATGAATGAAATAAAACAACTGCTCGAAAATGTAAAATACGGCTCAATATCGGTAGATGAAGCGATATTGAAACTTAAAATCGCACCGTTTGAAGACATCGGCTTTGCCAAAGTCGACCTGCACCGCTCTATGCGTCAAGGTGTAGCCGAGGTCATCTACGGAGCCGGAAAAACTTCGGAACAGATATTCTCGATTTCCCAAACTTTGCTGAATAACAGCGAAAAAGCCGTCTTAATTACCCGTCTTTCAAAAGAATCCGCCGATTATATCGGAAACAGGATACCGCTCGATTACCGTGAAGTTGCCAAAATCGGCATAATCGGCAGCGTACCCAAGCCTGACGGAATCGGTAATATCGTCGTAGCGACAGGCGGAACAAGTGACATACCTGTCGCAGAAGAAGCTGCGGTTACGGCGGAGGTTCTTGGGAACCGTGTTGATAGACTATATGACGTCGGTGTCGCCGGGCTTCACCGTCTGCTTTCGCATATGGACGAGATTATGAGCGCAAGCGTGATAATAGCTGTTGCCGGTATGGAAGGCGCTCTTGCGAGTGTAATCGGCGGACTTGCAGACTGTCCGGTAATTGCGGTACCGACAAGCGTCGGTTACGGAGCCGCATTCGGCGGTGTCGCAGCCTTGCTTTCAATGCTTAATTCCTGCGCCAGCGGTGTTTCCGTAGTAAATATAGATAACGGATTCGGAGCCGGCTACATGGCAAGCATGATAAACCACATGGAGAAAAAGTAAAATGAAGACACTTTATCTTGAATGTTCAATGGGCGCCGCGGGAGATATGCTGACTGCAGCGCTACTTGAACTAATTCCAAACAAAGATGAATTCTTAGATGAGATAAACAATATCGGTATACCCGGAGTTGTTGTTAAATCTATAGACTCATTTAAATGCGGCATAAAAGGCACGAATATTAACGTTACCATAAACGGTGAATCGGAAGATTCGAATGATTATCACTTCGATGATCATGACCATAACCACGAACACCACCATGATCACAGCCATGATCATCATGATGAATACGAACACGATCATGAAAATGAACATCAGCATGAGCATACCCATCACCATAGCGATTTACATGAAATCGAACATATAATCAACGGATTGAAACTCTCTGAAAAAGTAAAAGCCGATGCGCTCGCGGTATATTCACTGATTGCCGAAGCCGAGAGCGCAGCACACGGAGTTCCGGTTACCGAAGTTCATTTCCACGAAGTCGGCACGATGGATGCGATAGCTGATATTACCGCTGTCTGCCTTTTGATGGAGAAACTTGCTCCCGATAAAGTTATTGTTTCTCCGATTCATGTCGGCTTCGGTCATGTCAAAACCGATCACGGCATTCTGCCGGTTCCGGCTCCCGCAACCGCATATATCCTGCAAAATGTTCCGATTTACGGAGGAAAAATCAAGGGCGAACTCTGCACTCCGACCGGAGCCGCTTTACTGAATCATTTCGCTGACTCATTCGGGTACATGCCGGTGATGAAGACTCAGAAAATAGGTTACGGTATGGGAAAAAAGGACTTTGAAGCCGCAAATTGCGTCAGAGCATTCTTAGGCGAAACGGAAGACAGCCATGATTCGATTTACCAGCTAAGCTGTAACGTAGACGATATGACTGCCGAGGAGATCGCCTTTGCAGCCGAAAGACTGTTCGAAAAAGGCGCGCTTGAGGTATTCACTCTTCCGGCTCATATGAAAAAATCACGCCCGGGAACGCTTATCGAAATCCTCTGTCAGGATGATAACAGAGAAGAGATAGTCAAAATCGTATTTAAGTACACTTCGACGATAGGCATCCGAGAAACTCCCTGCACTCGGTATATACTTGACCGGAAAATCGATACACTTGAAACGCCATACGGTGTAATACACAGAAAAGATTCCAAAGGATATGGAGTCAACCGCTCAAAATACGAATACGACGATCTTGCGCGTATTGCAAAAGAGAAAAATATCACGCTGCGCGAGGCAGAAAACCTTATAATTTCGAGCGTTTTTAATAATTAAGCGAACAATAAGTAAATTATTCTTATTTTCAGAAATCATATATGCATGCGCCGTTAATTATGCTATAATAGTTTTGGCGGTATATATGTATATAGTCGCATCCGCGAATCATGTATGAGCCGCGGATGCGATTTTTTTGGATATAAAGAGAGGATTACTATGAAAAAGAAAAGAATCTTTAGCTTTATCCTTTTTGCTATTATTATTTTTACAGCATTTTCCGGCTGCGGCGGAAAAGATAAAGAACCAAAAATCAATCCGGTCCAGGCTTTCAAAGAAAAGCTTGTTAGTCTTCCCGAAAGCTATAAAATCGGATCCGAAAACAGAAGCCTCGCCGTATACGGCGACCGTATTTATGCCGACGTTGAAATTACCTTAAAAAACGATAAAGGCAAGGAAAGCACCGAGCCGCGCCTTGTTTCATGGTCAGAAACGGGAGAAGATTTCAAAGAAGAGATCGGCACTTCCGTAGAGCCTTGTATTGAGGGCGCCAGAGTCATGAGCTCTTTCCGACTTGACGGCGATTATGTCGCTACTTATGAAAGGTATTATACCGAGACCGAGTTTTACTGCCGCTTATGTCTGAGAGATAAAAAAGGGAAGACCCTTTTCAGCGTAAATCTTCCGGAAATATTAGGATATGATATCGAAAAAGACCGAGAAAACATTTCGGGAGTTTTCTTCACAGTTAACGGAGCAGCGGCTTATGAGTTTAATTCCAAAATGAAATTCGCCGCCGCAACAAGTCAGGGCGTTGCCTGCTTTGATATCAAAGGCGAGCTTCTCTGGAAGCTTGATAAGGTAAAATCAAGCTCGATTGTCTATTCAAACGAAAGACTGCTGCTCTTTGAAAATTCCGCAGACGGCGTAAATCTTTTTGAAATTGATAAGAATTCCGGAGAAAAAGGTGATAAAGTCGAACTTCCCGGTGAGCTGACCGCTTCATCTTCCGAATTTAACTCGTATGTCTGCTATGGTAAAGCAGATGAGTACGCTTTCTTTTACAAAAACAATGTCGCTCTCTGGGGAATATCTGTTTCGTCAGACGAAAAAGGCAAACTTGTCTGTACCGCCGAATCGTTTATAAACTGGAATGATTCGGCTCTTGACGGGAATTATACCGACCTATATGTTAAAGACCGCGACACGGTATACGGATTATATTACATTGATTATAATAACCAATATCTGTCGGTGCTGACAAGAATGTCCGAAGATGAATTTGCGGACAGGATAATCGTAAATATAGCCTCGTTAGCCTTTAATACAAACAGTATTTTCGACGCTGCGGTGCAATACAGCCGAGCCAATCCTGGCAAACACATCAATGTCGATGATTATTTTAATAAATACAACGGTGATTTCGAATTGGCAAAAACCCATCTTGATCTTGATATCGCATCCGGCAACATTCCGGATATGATATATATAAGTCCGCAGGATAATCGCTCGACGGTATCGGACGATTATGTCAATTCGGGGATTTTTGCCGATCTCAATCCGCTGCTCGATTCGGTTGAAGGATTCGACAGAAATGACCTTTTAGGGTTTATGACAAAGCCATATACCGATAAAAACGGCTGCCAGTATGTTATTCCGATTTATGGCAGAAACGGCAGCTATTTTTCAAACGGAGCAATATCGGGGACCATTACAGCCGAAGAATGTATTGATATTTATAATAATATATCAGGCGATGCCGATTTAATTACGTGGGGTTTTACAATCTATTTTTTGGAAGGCTGTATAGACGATTTTGTCGATTATGAAAATTCAACCTGCAGCTTCAATGACGGCCGATTTGAAAGCATACTCAGGTTTTGCATGGACGCTGAAGCCAAAGGTACAAACCGCAGATATAATGAATTAAAGCAAGCCGAATTATACGAGCTTGCCAGGGAAGGAAAGCTTCTTCTTGTTTCAGTCTCGCATTTCACCTCTCCGGTTTCCTGGGCTGTATTAAAAAACAATTTCGGCGGCAGCCTTTTTCCGGTCGGTTATCCGAATGACATGAAAGAACTAATGGCTTCTGTCGGGATAAATGAGCTTATGGGAATAACCGAAGCTTCCGGGCATAAAGACATTGCGGCTGATTTTATAGCTTCTTTTTTTGAAACACCGGATATCGATATGAATGAATATGGTTACAGTATGGAATTAACTACCGAAGAATTTTCGACTACAAGAAGCAGAATTTATGCTGTTGTCAAAGCTCTTGAAGATTATACGATAATAAACGAACATAGGTTCGTTCCTGACTCCGAGGCTGATAACTATCCCGAACCAAAGATAAAGCTTACAAAGGAAATTGCCGAAGAATACATAGCTTATCTCGATTCAATTTCAAAGAATGTAGGTTCAAGCGGTCCTGTTTGGGAGATTGTTTTTGAAGAGCTGAACACCAATCCCGGAGTTGATCCTGCCGACATAGCAAAATACATTCAGGACAGAGTTTCGATATATCTCTCGGAACAGAGCTGAAATAAAAAAGATGGGAATACCTGCCCATCTTTCTAAACTGTTTGTACTCCTCCGTAAGTAAATTAAGTTGCGGAGGAGTTATTTATACATTGTATCTTGCACTGAAAGCGTTGAAATCCCGTTTGAAATCCTCATCCGAGTTACGGAATATTCTGAGATTCTGGTGAGTATTCATATTCTGCTCGGCGGCATCTATAACGCAGCCGGAGATGTTAGAACAGTGATCCGATACTCTTTCGATATACGAAAGAAGATCAGACCAGATAAAACCGGCGTTAACCGAACAATCGTCTTTTTGGAGCCGGAGAATATGGCGTGTGCGGTATGTATCTTTCAGGTTGTCAATAACCTGCTCTAGCGGTTCTGTTCTGCGTGCAGCAATAAGATCATTGCCGGAGAAAGCCTGGTACGATAAGTCAAGAATTTCTTTAAGAGCAGCCGAGATGTTTTCAAATTCCTTTACGGCGAATTCCGAGAAAGCTGTGCCTTTAGCCTGCATCTCCTCGGCTGATTCCAAAAGGTTAACCGCATGATCGGAAATGCGCTCATAATCACCTATAAGTTTCATAAATGCCGTCGCCTGAATGCTTTCGTCTGCAGACAGCTTCTTTGAAGTCAATTTAACAAGATAACTTCCCAATATATCTTCCAAATGGTCGGATTCTTCTTCCGCATCGCGTATTTCCGAAGCTTTTTCCTCGTCATACTGCTCGATCTGTTGAAGTGCATCCTTTATGGCGTTTACGGAAATCACCGCCATTTTATCAAGCGTAACTCGGCATCTCTGCAGAGCAAGCGCAGGAGAAGCGAGTAAGCGCTCATCAAGTTCGGATGTAAAATCGGCTTGCTTTGTTTCGGGAATCATCAGATAGGCAAGTTTTTCAAATAATCCGCTCAAAGGAAGCAGCAGCATCGTGCAAAGAACATTGAAAATTGAATGAAACATTGCTATGCTTACAAGACTTGCCGATTCATTAAACAGAGCGGGGGCAAATACGGCTTTGATAACAGAGAAAACCGTCAGCCAGATCGTTGCTCCTATTACGTTAAAACTTAGGTGGACAAGTGCAGCACGCCGGGCGTTTTTGTTCGTTCCGACGGAGGAAATAAGAGCAGTAACGCAAGTACCGATGTTCTGTCCCATAATAATCGGGATTGCCGCTCCGTTTGTGACAGCCCCGGTTGTTGAAAGAGCTTGCAGAATACCGACCGAAGCGGAGCTTGATTGAATTATACCGGTAAGTACGGCTCCGGCAATTAATCCGAGTATAGGATTTGAGAAAGCAGTGAACATCTGCTTGAATTCGGGTACATCCGCAAGTCCGGATACAGAACCTGACATGGTGTCCATACCGAACATAAGAACAGCGAATCCAAGCAGAATCATTCCCGTGTCTTTTTTCTTATCGCTTTTGCCGGCCATATAGAGAATTAAACCGGCAAGTGCCAATACGGGGGTGAATGATGTCGGCTTAAACAAGCTTATAATGAAGTTATCCGAATTGATTCCGGCAAGGCTTAATATCCATGCCGTTACGGTGGTTCCGATATTGGCGCCCATGATAACATTTATGGCTTGCCTTAAGGTCATAAGTCCGGAGTTGACAAAACCGACCACCATAACCGTGGTGGCCGAAGAGCTTTGAATTACCGCAGTAACACCGAGACCGGTGAATAGTCCGGCTAATTTGTTGGTTGTAAGTTTGCTGAGTAAAGACTTGAGGCTGTTTCCGGCTCGCCGTTCAAGAGCTTGACCCATAACAGTCATGCCGAAAAGGAACAGCGATAAACCGCCGATCAGATTTAGCACATCAAAAAAACTCATTATTATTTCTCCCAAAATCTATCTAGGAGAATTATATCATTTTATTGTCAAATTCGATATCAAATTCTTGTAAAATCTGTGTAAAATAAGTGATTAACCGAACCTTCCCGAGATATAGTCATCGGTCCGTCTGTCCTGAGGATTATTGAATATTTGTTCGGTATCACCGAATTCTATCAGTTTACCTAACAGGAAGAATGCGGTTTTATCGGATATTCGCGAAGCCTGCTGCATATTATGCGTAACAATTATAATGGAATACTTCTTTTTCAGTTCGAGAGCGAGTTCTTCGATTTTACCTGTGGAGATCGGATCAAGCGCACTTGTCGGTTCATCCATCAGCAGCACTTCGGGTTCTACCGCAAGAGCTCTTGCTATACAGATCCTCTGCTGCTGTCCGCCGGACATACCAAGTGCCGACTTTTTAAGACAGTCTTTTGTCTCGCTCCAGATAGCGGCCTGACGCAAAGACCTTTCAACTATCTCATCCAGTTTTTTCCGGCCTTTTACACCATGAAGCCTCGGTCCGTATGCTATGTTATCGTAAATGCTCATAGGAAAAGGATTCGGTTTTTGAAAGACCATTCCTATCCGGGTTCGCAGTTCGGTAACATTAATCTTGTCTCCGTATATGTTTTTTCCATTAAACATAACAGTTCCTTCTATGCGGCACGAGTCAACAAGATCGTTCATGCGGTTTAGAGTCTTTAAAAAAGTTGATTTGCCGCAGCCGGACGGTCCGATAAGAGCCGTTATTTCTTTATCCTGAAGCTCGGAGTCAATGCCGTACAGTGCTTGATTATCACCATACCACAGATTCAGTTTTTTTGTTTCAATGATGGTTGCCATATTTCAACCGTTTCTCCTGTCTTTTATTTTTCCGGTAATTCTGGCTGCACTTAAATTCAGCAGAAGGGTAATGAGCATTAAAACCATAGCGATCGCGTATGACACGTCAAAATTTCCGTGTTCGTTTGCATAAATATATAAAGCGACCGTCAGTGTTGCCGAAGAAGATTGCAGCGCATCAAAAAACGAAAGCAGCCTTAATCCGAAACCGGCCGTAAATAAAAGCGCAGCCGATTCACCGGTTATCCTGCCTATAGAGAGGATACAGCCTGTAAGGATACCGTCAAGCGCATTCGGAAGCACAACCGTTCGTATCATATGCCATTTGCCGCTTCCCAAAGCAAGAGCGCCTTCTCTGTATGAGTCGGGAACCGTAAGGAGACTTTCTCTGGTATTTGCCACTATTGTAGGGAGAACCATCATAACAAGTGTCAGACCGCCTGCAAGTATACCTTGCTTAAGCCCCATAAGCTGAGTGAAAAACAGCATTCCCACCAAGCCGAAAAGTATTGAGGGTATACCCGTCAGGGTTTCTGTAGCAAAGCTTATCAGACTCACCAAATGACGATTTGAAGCATATTCGGTAAGGTAGACAGCCGCACCGATACCGATTGGCAGCACTATAACCATAGTAACCAGGATTATATATATCGTGTTAAGTATATTCGGCAGTATTCCGATTGAATCATTCAGATAACTTGTCTGGGTTGTAAGCAGTTCAAACGTAATAAATCTGAAACCGCGCATAAATATGGTGCCTATAATATATGCCAGCAATCCGCAGGTAATGATTGCGGCAAGGCGCATAACAGTTTTAAGAAGGATTTCTGTGAATTTTCTCATTTTAAAGAATTCCTCTCACTGACAAGCCGAAGCAGCCCGTTTATCAACAATATGAATAAAAACAAAACCAACCCGATCGAAAACAATGCATTTCTCTGAAGCGAACCGTAGGCTGCATAAGACATTTCAGAAACGATCGCCGTTGTCAGGAAGCGCACGGAAGCGAATAAGGCAGGCATATTAGCAACATTTCCCGAAACCATTATAATCGCCATTGCTTCGCCGATTGCTCTTCCGACCCCCTGTATCACCGATGCAATGATACCGCTTGCGGCGGCTCTTATAGAAATTCTGAACCAGGTTTCGGTTTGGGTTGCACCGAGCGCTAAAGAAGCTTCCTCATATTCTTTTGGCACTGCTTTTAATGCGGTTTCGGAAACGCTGATAATATATGGCAGTATCATAACGGTAAGCACAAGTATTGCACTTAAAAGACAGGCACCCGAAGACAGATTAAAGGTTTTTTGTATAAACGGAACCAACACAGTCATGCCTGTAAGTCCGTAAACCACCGAAGGTATACCTGCCAAAAGCTCAACACAGGTATGGATAACTTCCGCAATCTTAGGCGGTGCTGCCTTTGCGAGAAAAACTGCTGTAAGGATGCCAAGCGGAACCCCCAGCACTACAGCTCCGGCAGTGCCGTAAATACTTGTAAGGATGAACGGCAGTATTCCGAATTGGGATTTTTCCGATTTCCATACCGTTCCGAACAAAAAGTCTTTAAGACCGATCTCTAAAATAGCGGGAATTCCGGAGATTAAAAGATAAATGCTGATGGCAAGCACACAAAACACTGCTGCTATACCGCAGATCAGAAAAATTATCTTAAATAAGAATTCCGCCGTATCTTTGCGAATTTTCATACAAGACCCCTGTCATAAAGTTTGCCTCTGCAGCTGCAGAGGCAAACAGAAAACTATCAAAAGATTCTCAGGCAACCGGAACAGCGCCGGCTTTGCGGATCAGGTCGTTCGCCGCAGATGAAGTCATATAGTCAAAGAAAGCTTTTGCCGCTGCCGAAAGTTCTTCGCCCTC
>JAAZGC010000083.1 GCA_012511425.1 Clostridiales bacterium
AATGTCAAGGACAACTTTTCTTAATTGTGCATGAATATTTGCGTAGCATTACGGATTGTTTGGTCGTTTTGTACCAAATGCGGATTTTATTTGAACTCGGTGACGCTGTCTTTGAGGAAAAGACGGCGTCTCATAACCGAATAATCTTCCAGCCCCATATATTTCGCCGGATAGTCGGGGTTAAGATAGTTCTGCTGATCGGCGCACAAAACCAGCCGCAAAACTCCGTTTTCGATTTCCGCTCTTTTAATAAATTGTGAAATGTCCGCCTCTTTTTCGCCGCTTTTCGTTCGTTTTAGAACAACTACCGGAGCTTTAAGCGCTTCTGCGGGATCTATACTTTTCACACTGTTACCCGAAAGCTCATATTCCGCCCAGCCGATCGACTGAAATTTGCTCTCGGGAGTATAGCTTTCAAAAACCCGAAGCTGCGGCGGGAAAGCCGCGTTCAGCCGCTCCGTGAGCTCATCTGAAGACATGGGTTCAACGATTCTGAAATCCAGAAACTCGCAGATCGACTCGGCGCCGAGCGGCAGCGGGAGCGCGAAAATCAGCTTCTTGTGCGGATTAAAGCCCTCGGTATACCATATCGGTATTTCGGCGCGGTTGAACGCCGTATTCATCATTCTCTGCAAATCGAGATGCGAGATGAATTTCAGACTCCCACGTTTCTCGAATTTAATTCTGACCGGACCTGCCGGCAGCATTGCGGCGCTCATATCCCCTCCTCATTATATTTCGGACACCAGCGGTTTTTGCCGCCGAGACGGTTAACTCCGCATCCGGCGCAGGCTTCGGCGCAGCTCTTTGTCGTTTTTTCCATGTGAGCCCTTTCGTATTCGCGGATGAAAAATTCCTTTTTGATGCCGACATCGATTATGTCCCATGGGAGCGGCTTCGACGGATCGATGGCGCGGTTGGCGTAATAAGCGGGATCAACGCCGCAGTCGGAGAACGCCTGCATCCATTTGTCGAAATCAAAGCACTCATCCCAGGCGTCAAAAACACAGCCCAGCCGATAGGCGCTGAGCAGCACCCGGTTCATCCGGCGGTCGCCGCGGGCAAACGCCGCTTCGATAAAGCTCGTCTTCGAGTCGTGCCAGTTGTATTTGATATATCGGTTTTTAAGCTTCTCCTGAAGATATTTCTGCTTTTCGACAAGCGTTTCACAGGTGTCCTGTGCCGACCACTGAAACGGCGTGAACGGTTTCGGCACAAAGCATGCGACGGATACCGTCACCGACGGCTTGCCTTTCATTCTGCCGGGGGTTTTGAAAAACCGGTCGACGACTTTATTTGCAAGGTCGGCTATACCGTCCAGGTCCTCATATGTTTCGGTCGGAAGTCCGTTCATGAAATACAGCTTGACTCCCGTCTTGCCGTTCCGGAAAGCCACCGAACAGGCGTTCAGCAGGTCTTCTTCGGTGACGTTTTTATTGATAACGTCGCGAAGCCGCTGGGTGCCGGCTTCCGGGGCAAAAGTCAGGCCGGAATTTCTGACGGAGGAAACTTTTTTCATCAGCTCCTCGGAAAAGCTGTCGAGGCGGAGGCTCGGCAGCGAAAGAGAGACCTTCTTTTCATCAGTCCATTCAAGCAGCCGGTCGGTAAGTTCCGGCAGTTCGCTGTAATCGGAGATCGAAAGCGAGGAAAGCGTCATCTCCTCATATCCCGTCGCGGCGTAGAGCCTTTTGGCACAGGCGTTGAGCGTTTCCGGGGTTTTTTCGCGAACCGGACGAAAAATCATTCCCGCCTGGCAGAAGCGGCAGCCGCGGATGCAGCCGCGGTAGGTTTCGAGAACTATGCGGTCCTGAACCGTTTCAATATAAGGCATCACAAGCTTATCCGGAAAATACGCCGTATCCATGTCGGAGACAATTCGCTTGGTTACAACATCCGGGACATCCGGGTATTTCGGACGGATGTAGGCAAAATCGCCGTTTTCGTCATAGCCGACGTCATACAGCGACGGGACATACATTCCGGGAATGTGAGCGCACTTTCGCAGAAATGAGGTTCTCGTATAGCTGCCGTCTTCCTTCATCTTCATGTAAAGACGGGCGAATTCGGGCAGCATATCCTCCCCCTCCCCGATGCTGAAGCAGTCGAAGAAGTCGGTCAGCGGTTCGGCATTGTAGGCGCAGGGACCTCCGCCGATGACAATAGGGTCGTCCTCGCCGCGGTCGGCGGCAAGCAGCGGTATCCGACCGAGTTCAAGCGTCGAAAGTACATTTGTATAGCACAGCTCATACTGCAAAGTAAAGCCGATGATGTCGAATTCATGCAGTTCATCGCCGCTTTCGTGAGCGCGCAGCGCAAGGCCGTTTTCGCGTAGCCGCTGCTGCATATCTATCCAGGGGGTGTACGCCCGCTCGCACCAGAATCCGGGAATCTCGTTCAGCGCTCCGTAAAGGATGCGGATGCCTAAGTTGCACATTCCGATCTCGTAGCTGTCCGGGAAGGCGAACGCCATTCGAGCTTTGACTTCGGATTTGTCTTTTATTATCTGCCCGAATTCGCCTCCGGTATATCTGCCGGGTTTTTGAACCGACATCAGTATTTTTTCGGGATATCCGTTATATGTTGAGTTGATTTGTCTCACCTCGCCGTATTTTGGTTTTATCGTTATTTTATGATTTCGACCGACAGAGTGTCCCGGTCGATCTTATAAATTATATCTTTATATGAATCGATGAAAATTTTGTGTTCGGCGTCATCCGAGTAATCGCCGGTAAAAATGCCGTCGTATAGTACCTTTTCACCGCTTAGCAGCGACATCTTCACAAGCGTTTTTTCGTCCTGATAATAGATATTGCCGTGAGCAAGGGCTATTATATATCCGGATGCAAGCTCTTTGCACTTATCATCCGATGAAAGATCTTTTGAACAGATAACCTTGTTGTTTTCAAAGTAAATGCTGCCGCCGTAAAGTCAAAATCCTTCCCCGAAGAAACTGTAACCGTAAAATCCGGTGATGATATCGTGATCGGTTCCATTATAATCAAGCCTATATACAGTCTCGATATTTTCGTCAGCGCTTATCTCGTCTACAGCCGTCATCAGGCTGACTTTACCGTTTTGGTCTACAACCGGAAACTGACGAGTCTGACATTCGCTGAACACTCCGGTCTTTCTGTTGTAACGGAGAACCGGACCGACAAACGAAGTGTCGAGAAATACGGCTTCATCGCTTATATAAAAGCGCGTCCACGGCTTATTATTTGTGAGCAACTGTCCGTCTTCCGTATACAGCGCCTGATCCTTCGAGTAATAGAGCTTTTCCTTATAAACCGAAAGCTGCGAAGCCGAAATACCCGTGTCTTCCGCCAAAAGAGTGTTTTTGTCAATCTTGAAAACACTGTTGTCTTTAATCATATAGATAACTGCTTCCGAATCCGTCTATCGCGCCGGCAGGCTGGGGCGATTTGTCACGCAGAGCGGCATTTTGACAGGATAAAAGCATCAAAATCAGAATCATGGCACAAAGTATCGGAGATATCTTATTACGGATATACATATTAAACACCTCAAAAAGCCAACCCGAACATCGGGTTTGATTATAAACGTTTTTTAGAAAATAATACCGGAAAAAGCAAAAGCGCGCCGTCGCCGACGCGCCTTGTTTATGCGTTTTTTTCGGCTAAATGAGCAGCCTTGACACAATTCCCATCGGAACGAGCCAGAAGAACTGAAACAGCGCGACTTCGAGCGAGTTCAGCGAACCGATCAGCCCGAGGCTTATCACCAGCGCCGTGATCGCGGCTCCGACCGCCATTGCGAAAATCTTCACCGCGGTGTTGGTGCGGATGGTGTGGAGGATACGGTCGCAGTAGATCTGAGCCATCAGGAGGTCTCTTACGCTTGAGCGGCTTAAAATTCCGGACGAATAATGCTCGTATACCTTTCCGCGGTTTTCGGTGGTGCGGCATTTTATGACTCTGACCGGGTATCTCATCGTACGCACGCGGGCGGAGAGCATTCTGTCGTTGATATTCGGATCGAAGGTGCGGATTCCGACGCACATTCCGGCGCGGGAAAGCTGCTGGAGGATCGACTCGAAATCGTCGTCTATGATATACTGTATCTTTAATTTCGCCGCGATAGCGTCGTTGACTGCCATGTACATGACGCAGACTTCGCCGCCCGATTCGATTTCCTCGTCCTCTTCCGGGTTTATCGGACGGATTCCGTTGGCGGTCATATATTCGGAGCGGCCGATCAGGACATGAGAGCCGTCGACCACCGCATTGATGCCGTCTTCTGCTATTTCAAGCAGCTCTACGCGGCTTTCGACCTCATAGCCCTGTGTCATCGAGCGCAGAGCGTCATCGAGCGGTCCGCCGGTCTTGCCGAATATCTTGGAGGCGTAATAGATCGCCGAGTCGATTGACATATGCCCGACTACCTGGATCGTCTTTATCTTTACCCGGTCGGCGGGGAAGACTTCGCGATCGTCGAAGCTGATCGCCGAACCGACGCTGTATTCGTCGAGGGACGATTCGCCGACGATGGTCGAGCCAGTTGAAAACGCCGCCTTGGACGCTTTATAGAAAGGATAGCTGTAATTGAAAAGCCCGGCAACCGGCAGAACCATCATGATTGCGGCATAGCCGCCCATGAAGCTCGCCGCGGCTCCCTGTCTCGAAAACGGAGAAAGCAGACCGTAGACGAACATCACAAGACCGACGGCAAGCGCCGCGGGTATCAGATAATTCAGCGTTTTGTAATACGACGGGCGGGTATTTACCCGCTTGAAGAAGTCGTTTATGAAGCTTGCCTGTCGGACACAGAACATCTCTCCGGTGCCGCCGAGCGAATCGGCGAAAAGCTCGTTTTCGCGCCGGGTGTCTTCGTCCTCGCCCTCCAGCCGCGCTATGACGTATTTGTCCTTTTTAGACGCGGCGACGTTGAAGCTGTATATCTCGCGCTGAACATTCATCAGCTCATAAATAAGCGTCATCAGTATCGTGGCTATCGCGGCAAAATTAAAGGTCCTGACAACGGTGTTTGCAGGCAGGTAACCGTATATGAAGCACATTATGATTTCATAT
>JAAZGC010000006.1 GCA_012511425.1 Clostridiales bacterium
GCGAAAACCATCGAATCCGGCAATGATATCCTCGGAATCGTATATATCTCCGCTTCAAGCGCCAAGCTGAATCTTCTGGCCGACAATCTCGTCAAGACGATAATAATGACCTTTCTCTGGATATCGCTTGCGACGCTTATCGCGGTATATTTCATATCCGACAAGATAATCAGTCCGCTCAAGGATATGAGCAAGGCTGCGCGCAGCTTTGCCTCCGGAAATTTCGACGAAAGAGTTCCGGTTATAGGTCAGGACGAAGTCGCCGAGCTTGCCACCGCATTCAACAACATGGCGGGTTCGCTCAGTAATATAGAGGACAGCCGCCGTACCTTCCTTGCAAATATCAGTCACGACCTGCGCACTCCGATGACCACCATCTCCGGCTTCGTCGACAATATTATCGACGGGGTCATACCGCCGGATAAGCAGGAACACTACCTTCGGATCGTCTCAAGCGAGACGAAGCGGCTTTCGAGACTGGTGCAGCAGCTGCTTGATCTCTCGCGGATCGAAAGCGGAGTGAGGAAATTCAACATGACCGTTTTTGATATCTGTGAAATGGCACGGCAGATACTCATAAGCTTTGAAACCAAAATCGACGCAAAGAAGCTTGACGTTGAATTTATCTCCGATTCTGACAATATGTATGTCTCCGCCGACCGGGATGCAATTTATCAGATTTTTTACAACATCGCCGACAACGGCATAAAATTTTCCGACGAAGGAGGCAAATACCGGGTTACCATCCTGCAGAAAGAGAAGAAGGTTTATGTCTCTGTTTACAACGAGGGGATAGGGATTCCGCAGGAAGATATTCCTTATGTTTTCGACCGTTTCTATAAGGGCGACAAAAGCCGCGGCATCGACAAGACCGGAGTCGGGCTGGGAATGTATATTTCAAAGACGATTATCGACGCGCATCACGAAGAAATCTGGGTAAAAAGCATACATGGCGAATACTGTGAGTTTGTTTTCACTCTCTCATCTGCCAAAAATCCGGTTATCAGAACCGCAATTCACGGTGATAATTCACAACAATAATTATAAAAATGCGCCGTTGTGGCTCAAATGTATCAATTCACATCATAAAATAAAGCTCTTTGCTAAACATTGTTTTGCTGATATGTAAAGCTCAAATTTACAAAGACATTAAAAATAATATACAAAATCGGACAATCCTGTTCAAATCGGTTTGGTATCATTTAAAAGTAAACAAAACAACCTGCGACGCATAAAGGTAAACGGATTATTCCCGTGTGCCGCGACCGAAAGGATATAAAATTGCGTACTTCAGATACCGATCCGGCAATCGGCCGCCGGAATATATACAATTCCGCACAGCCGCAGGCAAAGGCATACACCGAAAACCAGGGATGCCGGGGAGAAGCCTCCTACGGCGGCTGCCGTTATCGCTGGGCATATGACGAATATCAGAAAACCAGACAGGGGGATTTAAAGTCAGCCAAGCTCAGAAGCGCCGCTCAGGCGGTCAGTTTCTTCTGCATGATCTGCTTTGCCGGCATAGCCATAGCAGCTTTCAACGGGATTTTCACCGACATTCCGATCTATGGTTTTTCAGCCGGAAAAAGCGAAAAACAGAAGACTTATGAGGCGGTTTCGACATCCGTTTTTTCGGCGGTTTCTTTTAATGATATCGCCGGCGAAGGCAAAGCAGCGCCCGAAACTTCGATTGCGAAATTAGGCGCCGTATGCACAGCAACCACCCCGGATATGTCCCGATGCTACGGACTTCCGAGCGGAGTGCTCGTGACTTCCGCAAAGGCAAAATCCGAGCTTTACATGAATGACATAATCACTGCCGTCTCCGGTTCGGCAGAGGATATGGAAAACGGCATCGGTGTTACGGCCGTCAGAACGCCGGATGAGCTCGGCGAGGCTTTATCCGGATATCCGGTGGGAGAAAATGTCTGCCTTAGGGTATACCGTCTCGGCAGATATTTCACGATAGAGCAGGAGATATACGAAACTCCGTAAGACAATACTCAAAGCAAATTTAAAACGGAACCGCCGTCCGCAGTTATCGGCTGCGCACGGCGGATTTTTACGGCCTATTTTCCGACTCTTTTAACGTATTCTTTGATTGCTTTTATCGTTTCGGCGCCGACCGGTTCGGCGAGGAAGTCGAAACCCGCTTCACTGACATCTCCTCCGGTAAGCGCCTGATACCAGACGAGTCCTAAAGTATACCTGCCGATAACGAGAGAGGCGTGGAAAGTGTCGCGGTATACCGGGGCTATCCCCTCTTTGACAAGTTCCCGGAAAGCTGCGCCCGACGGAATTATCAGGTCGGCGGATATCTCGTCCGCCGCACGGCGGTAGCAACTTTCGAGCGCTTCGAACATCTGCTGCTGGGTTTCATATCCCATCAGCCCGCAGAGCCGCTCGGAGCCTTCCTCATATGCCCAGGTCTGGTGAACCGCCAAGCGGGACGCGGGCGAGAGCTTTCTTATATATCCGGCCAGCGGGGAGATATACGGCGAGTAGCTGTCCCATTTTGTCGACATATGGCTTGCCTGCTGAATCGTCACGACGTCCCAGCGGCGGTTGAGCAGCGCCTCCTTCATCGTTACCGCAAAACCGGTGTATGTTCCGTTTACTTCAAGCTCGTAGCTTTTCGAGTCGGACATCATGTTGCGGAAATGCCGTTCGAGCGGACAGCCGGGGATATAGAGGTTGACTATATCGATTGGCTTCCCTGCGCTCTGCGCTATCTTATGCAGATAAGCCGAAGCGTCCTGAGAAAAGCTGTTGCCTATTGCAAGCACCTGCATTAAAATCATCCTTTCTTTTCTTTGGAATATATATGAATTATAACTCTTTTTAGCCGATATGTCAATGGCGGGGGGATAAAGCGGCGTAAAATCGTAGGTTATTCCATTGCTAAATTTACCGGTTTTATGGTAAAATAATAAAAATATATTGAAACAGGTAACAAATTATATGAATTCCGAAACATTGGCGCTCGCTGCGCGGCTGATAGGTTACGTTGCCGTTGCGCTGGCTCTTTTTGTTTATATATCGAAAAGCCGCAAGGTTATCCTCGCCACAAAACTGAGCAACGATGTGCTATGGGCCGCGCATTACATTTTAATCGGGGGCTGGTCGGGGGCGGCGCTTAATATAATGGCGATCGGGCGGGAGACGGTTTTTTACTTCAAAGAAAAAAAGTGGGCTTCTTCCCGGGTCTGGCTTTATGTATTTCTTGTGCTGACATGGATTTCCTGTATACTTACCTGGGAAGGCCCGCAAAGCCTGCTGCCGATGGCGGGCACCTCATTCGCCGTTATGAGTTTCTGGTGCTCCGACCCGCTGAAGGTTCGGCTGCTGGCGATACCGGCGCAGATTCTCTGGCTTATTTACGGTATAATCCATATGACAATACCGGGCATAATCGGCAGCTCGATCTCGCTTGTATCGATTCTGATCGGTCTTGTCGGAGATTACCAGCGGTACAGACGGGAAAAAGAGGGAAAATCCGCCGATATCGAACCGAACGAACGGTGACGAACTTACGCTGCGGCATTGAAGATATCCGCTGAGGATCATACCATATGTCGATTGAAAGTGTTTTTCCATAAAAAACCGCTCCCCGGCGGCGTCCTGAGTGCTTCAGGCGTCCGCTGCAATGGGGAGCGGTTTTTTACGATTTACGCGGTGCCGCTGCCGGATTTAATTCGATGATCCTGTCGGCAGATAAGGAATCAGCCGTTTGGCAAAGCTCGGCATTGTCATTGTCTGGAGCCAGACTTTTCCCGGACCGGTAAGCGTGGTAAGGAATAACCCTTCGCCGCCGAACAGGATGTTTTTGAATCCTTTTACCATTTCGGCCTGATAATTCACGCTTCCTTCAAAAGCGGCAACATTTCCGGTGTCTACCTTTATTTGTTCTCCGGGAGCAAGAGTTCTTTCCACAAGACTTCCGTCGATTTCAAGGAAGGCATGCCCCGTACCCGTCAGCCTCTGAAGGATAAATCCCTCTCCGCCGAAAAGTCCCGCGCCGATACTCTTGGTAACATAAGCGCTCAGTTCAACGCTCGGCTGTGCACACAGGAATGAAGACTTCTGCGCAATGATTGTTCTTCCCGTCAGCTCCAGCGGCAGTATATTTCCGGGGAAAGAGGATGCTATTGTCAGCTCTTGACCGGGTGCGGTAGCCGTAAAGGTAGCCATGAAAAGCGACTCGCCGGAAAACATCCGTCCGAGGCCTTTCAAAAAACCGCCCCTCATGTTTGTTTCCATGATGATCCCGCTGTCCATCCAGGAAAGACCGCCGGACTGGGTATAAATGCTCTCGCCGGCACCGAGCTTAATAGTTACGGCGGGCAAATTTCCACCGAATATGGTGAAGTCCAGATTGTTTGATCCCTGATACGCCGTCGGATAAGCCGGAGCCGCCTGATCCTGCTGCGTTCCGCAGGCTCCGCAGAATTTAGATCCGTCCGGCAATGCTGCGCCGCAATTTTTGCAAAACATAAAACACCTCATATGTTGGTTGTATTGGTTTTTCCGTTAAATTCTATTCTACATTATAATTCATTTCAAGTCAAGAGCGATTTGTAACATTATTGTTTTTTTAACAAAATCAGTTTATTCATATCAATTATATTGTTGAAAGCATAAATATTGCGCAGCGGATTTTTTATTGCCCGGACCCGACGAATTAACGGTACGATAGCATTCTTCTCCTTGACATTTTGCTTGTTTTATGTTATCATATTAAGGATATATTTCGTTTGACCGCATTATATATGCGTATCGAACGGCAATGAAAGAATTATAATCAATGTCGGGAAATCTGACAAAAACACGAATTCGTTTTGATATCGGTAGGTTTTCATGAGTGTATTGACTGCTAAATTTAAGGAAGTGTTGTCTTCGGTTTTGCCGATTGTATTCATTGTTTTGGGGCTTAATTTCACCATAACCCCGCTGGGATCCGATGCAACGATCGCTTTCCTGATAGGCTCCGTTCTTGTAATCATAGGTCTGACAGTGTTTCTTTTCGGAATCGACCTGGGTCTCGAACCAATCGGTCAGGGCATCGGAAACACCCTGGCTCATTCAAACAACTATGCGATCCTTATCACCGTAAGCCTGATCCTTGGCTTTTTTATCTCGTATGCAGAGCCGGATCTTCACATCCTTGCAAAACAGGTGGACAGCGTAACCTCCGGGAAATTCGACAATATTTTCATGGTGGTCGTAGTCTCTGTAGGTCTCGGAATCATGATGACCCTCGGAATGCTCCGCATACTGAAAGGCGTCAGACTTAAGTATGTGTTCACGGCGGCATATAGCCTTATATTTATCTTATCCCTCTTTTCGACATCGGATTTTCTGGCGATAGCTTTCGATGCATCCGGCTCGACAACCGGGGCTATCACTGTTCCCTTCATGCTTGCGCTTGCCTCCGGCGTATCGTCGATGAAAAAGGACAGTAAAGTCGGCGAAGCGGACAGTTTCGGACTCGTCGGCATTGCGTCCTCGGGCGCAATCCTCGGCGTTCTGACCGCGGGTATCTTCCTCGATGTCGGAAAACTCAGCGGCAACCTGCCCGAATCCTCGGTAACAAGCGGAAATATGCTTGACACATATTTAACCAAGCTGGCTGATCTTGCCGTTGAATCGGTATTCTCCCTGCTGCCGATCGTGGTAATGTATATAATTTTCCAGATCGTTTCACTCAAGCACAACAAAAAAAGAGTACTTGTCATTGTGCGGGGAGTAGTCCTTACATATGTAGGTCTTGTAGTATTCCTCATCGGCGTCAACGGCGGATTTATGGAAGTCGGCGTTCAGCTCGGCAAAAAACTTGCTTCGATGGACTCAAAAGCCCCCGTTCTCCTGGTCTCGCTGCTCCTCGGTCTTACCACGGTTCTTGCGGAGCCCGCAGTTATAGTGCTGACGCACCAGGTTGAAGAAATAACGGGCGGCTCCGTCAAACGCAGACTTGTGCTTATCTTCCTTTCGATAGCCGTCGGCATGTCGATATTTATGTCAACCCTGCGGATACTGATACCGAGTCTGCAGCTTTGGATGTATATTCTGCCGGGATTTGCCCTCGCCGTTATACTGTCTTATTTTGTTCCCGACCTGTTTGTAGGTGTTGCGTTCGACGCCGGCGGGGTCGCTTCGGGACCGATGACGGCAACTTTCTCCCTTGCTTTTGTACAGGGAATAGCCGCTCAGGTGCCTACTGCCGACATGGTGGCGGACGGATTCGGTATGATCGCGATAGTCGCGATGATGCCGATCGTGGCGCTTGAAATACTCGGCGCCCTTTATCAGTTCAAATTACGAAAAGCTTCTAAAAAAGGCGCCGGAACCCGGTCTGCCTAAAGGAGGTCAAAATGAAAAATCAAGCAGGAATAATCACAACAAACAAAGCTTTGGTAGTGATGACCTTGATCCTCGGCGAAGAACAATGCCGCAAATGTTCAAGGATGGTAAAAGAGGTCGGTATTTACGGCGGAATAACGATTATCGGCAAAGGAACGGTCAACAACGCCGTACTGAAACTGCTCGGTATTAAAGACCAGAAAAAAGAAATCATAAATTTCCTGATTTCAAAAGAGCGCTCCGGGGAACTGATAGATCATTTCACGAAAGAATTGGGGCTTGCCGAGCCGGGCAAAGGTATAATTTATATTACACCGGTAATTTATGCGAGCTTGACCGAAAACGGCAGGCAGGTAATTGTAAAAACAATCGAGGATGAGGATAATAAGGATATGTTTAAAAAATTGACGGTAATTGTAGACCGCGGCATGGCGGTAGATGTCATGGATATCGCCCTCAAAGCCGGAGTCAGAGGCGGCACAATCATGCACGGCAGAGGCACCGGCGCGGAACACACCACAACTCTCTTCGGAATGCAGATTGAACCGGAAAAGGAGCTGGTTATAATCCTTATGCCGACCGGTCTTGTTGATAAAGTTGTGGACGATCTCTACCGGGAACTGAAGCTGGATGATCCGGGCAACGGCATTTTGTTTGTCGAACCTGTTTTGGGTGTCCGGGGGCTTCTCGATCTGGAAGATAGCAAGACGGAATAATTTGGCGGATTATATTTTTGAAACACTGTGTCCGGGGGTTTGCCCGGATGCAGTGTTTTTTGTCATGGATGCTACGTCTTGTTATTGCAGACGGCAAAAGTTTGCAAATTGTTTGAAGGATTTTTCACTCATCCGCTTGAGAAAAAGAGCGCTGTGTGATATAATAATAATTTGGTGGATAAAATACAAAATTTCATACGGATAATCAAATTACGAAAGAGAACAGATATAAATGAAATTAGGAATAGTCGGTCTGCCGAATGTCGGCAAGAGTACGCTTTTTAACGCAATCACCAACGCCAAAGTCGATGCCGCAAACTATCCGTTCTGCACGATTGATCCCAACGTCGGGGTAGTCGCGGTGCCGGATCACCGGGTTGATGTGCTTACCGAAATGTATAAGCCGGAAAAACAGACGCCGGCGGTCATTGAATTTGTCGATATCGCCGGGCTTGTCAAGGGCGCTTCTCACGGCGAGGGACTCGGAAACAAGTTCCTCTCTCATATCCGCGAGACGGACGCGATAATTCATGTCGTAAGGTGCTTTGAAGACGAGAATATAATTCATGTAGAAGGCTCCGTCGATCCGATACGCGACGTTGAGATTATAAATACCGAGCTTATCTACGCCGACATGGAAAACGTCGAAAAACGGCTCGAAAAGCAGCGCAAGCTCGCCAAGGGAGACAAAAGCCTCGAGAAAAGCATTGAGCTGCTCGAAAGAGTTTACGCCTGTCTCGATTCCGGCCGTTCCGCCCGTGCGCTTGATTATACCGAGGACGAGCTTTCGGCAATGAAAGAGTATTCCCTGCTTTCGATGAAACCGATAATCTATGTCGCTAATATCAGCGAAGACATGGTCGGAGCCGACGCCGAAAAGATTCCCGGTTATGCGGAGCTTGAAAGCCACGCCGCGTCCGAAGGCTCAAAGGTTATTGTAATAGCCGCAAACATAGAAGCGGAGGTCGCCGAACTCAAAGGCGAAGAAAAAAAGGCCTTCCTTGCCGATCTCGGCATCGAGGAAAGCGGCCTTGACCGGCTCATCAAGGCGGGATACGCCCTTTTGGGGCTGATATCCTATCTGACCGCAGGTCCGAAGGAGGTTCGCGCATGGACCATCACGAACGGTACCAAGGCGCCGCAGGCGGCGGGAAAGATTCATTCGGATTTCGAGCGCGGCTATATCCGTGCGGAGGTAATCTCATACGACGCTCTTATCGAACAGGGTTCGATTGCGGCGGCGAAGGAAAAAGGGCTTGTCCGCTCCGAAGGCAAGGAATATGTGATGAAAGACGGAGATGTCGTGCTGTTCAGGTTTAATGTTTAATGAAAGACCCGCGGTCAAACCGCGGGCTTTTTATTTGAAATTGTTTGTTTTATAACGTTCAGCTGCATGTAAGCGAATGCGAATACCGCTCAAAAGCTCTTCTTCTTCCAATTCCCGAATCTGTAATAGACGATGAAAGCCAGCGAGCAGAGCACCCAGGTTATCGGGTAAGCGGCGAAAACCACCCGGATATCATTGTAAATCGGGACGAAAACGAGCATTATCGAAACTCTGACGAAACAGATGAAGAACGCCGTCACAGCCATCGACTGCAGCGCTGCGCCGGCGCCGCGGATAGCTCCGCTCAGCACTTCCGTCGGCGCAAAGAGAAAATATGTCGGCGCCAGCATATACAGCATCGAAAGCCCGTATTTTACCGCTTCGGCGTTGCCCTGAGTGAAGATATAGATCAGCTTTTCTCCTATAAGCAAAATGATCGCGGCGAGAACGATGTCGAAGCTCATAACCATCGCCATTGCGCTCTTGACCGCTTTATGCACCCTTTCCGGCTTTCCGGCGCCGAAATTCTGTCCGGCGAAAGTCATTGAAGCAAGACCGAAAGCGGCTATCGGCATATAAAGGAAGCCGTCGATCGTGCCTACCGCGGCGACGCCTGCCATAGCGTCTTCGCCGAAAATGTTGATATTCGACTGGATTACTATATTCGATATCGCATAGAGCGATGACTGTATTCCCGTCGGGATTCCTATTTTTATTATTGTAGGGAGCATCTGCCGGTTAAGGGTCAGACAGCGCAGTTTCAGCTTATAGCAGTCGTCTGCGCGGAGAAGGCGGTTCAAAGCGAGGGCTGTAGCTACCATGTTCGATACCACCGTCGCCAGCGCCGCTCCCCAGACGCCCCAGCGGAATATGCCGATAGTGATCAGGTCGAGAAACACATTCGCGATTCCGGCTATCATAAGATATATGAGCGGGCGGTTTGAATCGCCTATCGCGCGGAGTATGCCGGAAGCCGTGTTGTACAACATGACCGGCACCATGCCGCTGAAATATATCCGGAGGTAAATCAGGGAAAGCGGCTTTACCGTTTCCGGGCTGTTCATCAGAGTCAGAAGCAGCGGAGAGAGCGTTATGCCTAAAATCGTAACGATGGTTCCGGTGATGAGCGATATCATGAATGCGGTATGCACCGCATCGTGCACCGCCTTTTCATCGCTTCCGAGCATCGCTTCGTTCGGATCGGCTTTCGCGCGTTCGGCAAGCAGAGAGCCCCAGCGGCGGGATACGACAACGCCGGCGCCGGTTGATATGCCGATAAAAAAGCTTACGACAAGCGAGACCAGCGATCCGACCGAGCCCACTGCGGCAAGCGCCGTCGAAGAGTCGAGAGCTCCGACTATAGCTGTGTCGACGGTGTTGAAGAGCTGCTGCAGGATATTGGTAAGCAGGATAGGAACGGCGAAAAGTAGCAGCTTTTTCCATATCGTGCCGGTTGTCATATCGACGCCCCGAAGCAGCGCTCCCGGACCGCGGCGCTGTTTTTCCGGGACTTTTTTACTCAATTCCGCCATATATTACTCTCATCATTAAGTCAAAAACATCTTAATGATTATATCATTTTTCTGTATGTCTATGATTAAGTAATTATGTACTTTGTGTTTATTTTAAAATCCGGCAACTCTTAAAGTTCCTTAAGCGCCCCTGTCTTTTTCAGAAGACGCACCAGAATCCATGCGCCGACAGCCGAGACAATATCTTTCGGAAGATACGGCAGCGAGGCTTTGAAGAAGGATACAGCGAGGCTGTTTCCCGACAGATAGGAAAACCAAAGCACTCCCGGAATATGGCAGGCGGCAATGCCGATAATGCCGAATGCAATTTCAGCGGCGGATTCGGATTTTTTGTTTTCAAAACCCGGTTTTACCCCGCAAAGCGCAGCCATAAAGATAAAACCAATGATAAACCCTCCCGTCAGCCCGACAAGCGACGAAATTCCGCCCCTGAAACCGGCGAAGACCGGAACGCCGACCGCGCCGAGGGCTATATACAAAAGCATGGAGACGGCGCCCCATTTCCACCCGAGTATATACCCGGCAAGAGCGACGCCGAAGGTCTGCAGCGTCACCGGAATGCCGGACGGCAGAGGGAAACTTATCTGAGACAGCGCAGCCGCGGCGGCGGTCATGAGACCTGTCAGCGCCATTTTTTTGATTTCGGAGCGGTTCAATGTTTTTTCATTCATGAAGTCACCCTACATTTTAATGCTTATTTCGCCGGAATTCAGGTATTCCTCTTCCCCGCCGTCATATCTTACCAGGAGCGATGCGTCGTCACCGACGGCGATGGCTGCAGCAGGGCGGACCGATTTGCCTTTTATCACGCTTATTTTTCTGCCGACGGCGAGGCTTTTTTCCCGGTATTCGTCCATAAAGCCGCGGCCGGGGAATTTTACGTATATATCGCGGAAATTGTCGAGAATTTCGATGCAGAGGCGGTTATATGCGTCGTTTTCGGCCGCTTCGGAGGCGGATGGGAATATAGCTGTTGCGGTATCCTTTATAAACTCCGGCCAGCCGTCTTTAGGAGGGGCAACGTTAATGCCGATGCCGAGCACCGCCGAGTCGAGACGGCCGGTTTCAAGGCTGAGCGCACCTTCGGTGAGTATCCCGCAGACTTTTTTGCCGCCGATCAGGATATCGTTCACCCATTTTATCGCGGTGCTGCGGTTTCCGACTTTGTCGATTGCCCGGCTGACGGCTACAGCTGCGGCGGCGGTTATCGAAACGGCTTCACCCGGCGCCATATCCGGGCGGAGCAATATGCTGAGATAGATCCCGCTTTCGGGGGCGGCGAAGTTTCTGCCGAACCTTCCCCGCCCTTCGGTCTGCTCCGACGCGACAAGAACATATCCTTCATCGGCGCCTTTTGCCGCCTCGGCTTTGAGAATGGTATTGGTCGAAGTTACGCTGTTTTCGTATCGGATATTGTAAAAATCCTTTGTGCGCAGTCTTTCGGAAATCCTCTCGGCGCTGACTTTCCCTTCCGCAAGGCGATAACCGGCATTTGTGACGGCTTCGATTGCAATTCCTTTTTTCCTCAGCGCGTTAATCGCCTTCCATACCGACGAGCGGCTTCTTCCGCAGCCGGCTGCAAGCTTTTCTCCGCTTATGTATCCGCCGCCGGATAAAAGCAGCGCTTCGTATATTTTTGTCTGTAATTCTGTCATCTCATATCTCCTCTTCGATACAATTATATCACTTTTGTCGTTGATTGTCAACCGGCATTTGTTGTCGTTAAAATTGTTGTTTGCGGTTTTATTTTCGCACAGATAATGCTTGTTTTCAAATAATATATTGACTTTTATACGGATTCGGTATATAATATTTATGGTTATTCGAATATTTGTATATGAACCCGGGATTAAACATTTCAAAAACGAAAGGAAATTAAAAAAATGGCAGACAAAAAGAAATCCCTTTTTCAGGAATTCAAGGAATTCGCTTTTAAGGGAAATGTTATGGATATGGCCATCGGTATCGTGGTCGGCGGAGCCTTCGGCAAGATAGCCACTTCGCTCGTCAATGATATCATTATGCCTCCGCTCGGAGTCGCTATCGGAGGAGTTGATTTCTCCCAGCTTAAGATCATTCTCAAGGAAGCGACCGCGGACGCCGAAGCGGTAGCCATCAACTGGGGCAGCTTTGTTCAGGTAATCATTCAGTTCGTCGTTATCGCTATCTGCATGTTCCTGGTAATAAAAGGCATAAACAGCGCCGACAAGAAGATCAACGCAAAGAAGATCGCCGAGAAGGAAGCCGC
>JAAZGC010000084.1 GCA_012511425.1 Clostridiales bacterium
GGATATACGCGACGAATTCATATCCGTCAAGCCCGAGCTCCGCTTTGATTTCGGGAGTGAATTCGGCGGCAAGACCGGTTTCGGGCGCGGCAGTCTCGTTGGCTGCCGCACCGTCCGAGGGGACGTTTGTTCCCGACGGGGCGTCTTTTCCGCCGCATCCGATTAAAGAAACAGCGGAAGTGACGATGATGGCTGCAGCAAGCAGCAGGGATAGGATTTTCCGGGTTTCCATTTTATTTACCTCTTTTATTTTTTATAGATATTTTATTGTGGCAAATAACTGTCAAGGAGGTTGGCTTTGTTGCGGATCAGCTCACCGCAGCCGTCAAATCCGACTATGTTTTCACAGCGCAGCCCCTTGATGACACCCGAAAGGCTGACGGAGCAGATTGCGCGGGAATATACATTCCGGACGGTTATATCGCAGGTTTCCCCTTCTTCGGAATGCCGCGATCCGTAAAGATGAGCGTCGCCGATGCGTACCGAGTGCTCTCCCCGGTCCATATAAGGGCTGTCCTTTGATGCGTCCATGACTCCGTCGATCAGGATGTTTTTAAGTATCGTCCCGCCCTGATTCAGAAGCCTTACGTTCGCGCAGTATGCCGCAGTGCAGACATCGCGGATTATTACATTATATATGCCGTTTGTGCAGCCTTTCGGAAGATACATCTGTTCAAGCGTGCCGCTGAGAGCCGTCAGCGCTACCGAATCGTCCTGGGTAAAACCGGTGATGCGGTCGATGATAATATCGTGACATCCGCAGCGAAGGTCGATGCCGTCCGAGTTCTTTATCATAATATCTTCATAGCTGCCTTTTTCGCGGCTAAGATAGCTGCTTTTTGTCCCGTCGTCGCTAACGGCGGTGCTGTCGGAGCAAAAATCGACGTTGTATATCTTTCCGCGGCGACAGCCGATGAAATTCATCGCCCACCAGCGCTGATTGATAAGCCGCAGGCCGCTTATCTCAAACCTTTCGACATTTGCCATCAGGATGAGATTGTTAACGCTTATGTGCGGGCGTCCGTCTTTGAGTGAATTGCGCTCGCCGAGACCGTTGTAAACACCGCCGTCTAAGACCGCGCCGCCCTCTCCGGTTATCGAAATATCGGTATCCGGGTCGTCTGCGCCGAAACTCAGATCGCCGCATTTTGCGTTGCGGAAGATGTTGCAGAAGGTGTTCTCCGCAAGCCTCAGATGACAGCGCCGCAGGATGAGATGAAATCCGGACGGAATTATCACTGTTTTCTCGATCTCGTATTTTCCCTCGATAACCGCGGAGTTGATCCCGCCCTCGGCTGCCTTGTCTATCTCCCTTTGTATTATCTCTCCGCCGTTTTTGATAAAATCCATTACAATTCCTCCGTTATTTAATGCCGTTCCGATAGATAAGATTTTCATTCCGGTTTATATCAAATAATACATCGATCAGGCTGTGATAATACGGCACAAAAGCCCCGGCTTCGATAAGCCCGTGTATTTCGTCTCTGTCAGCCCATCTGACTTCACAAACCTCATCCGGCTGAAGCTTAAGCGAACCGATATCTCCGTCCCAGCGGATAATGTAGAAATCGTCGAAATTGTTGCCGTAATTTACCGACAGCCCCGGGCGCTTACCGTGAAAATCAAGTGTCAGACCTATTTCTTCGGAAATCTCCCGGGCCGCTGCTTCGGCTGAGGTTTCTCCGACCACGGCGCTGCCGCCCATTGTAACATCCCACAATGACGGCCAAAGTCCCTTGTCGGGATGCCGCTTCTGTATAAGCATACAATCATCCGATGAAAATATGCAGGCGTGAACGACTAAATGATATTCGTCCTTTTTAAGATTATTTCCGCGCTCTGCGACCCGTCCGGTAGGCCGCCGCTCGCTGTCAAGACACTCCCAAAATTCCATAACAAATCCTTGTAAAATTAACGTCAAATATATTATAGCTCAGATTTGTTATTTATATATTTTCGCAATATTAATTTTTCTCTTGACATTCTGCGGTAATAATGTATAATAATATCAGAATGTTTTATTTTGTTAAGGTAAATATGAGGTAAATATTATGAAAAAGAAAAAATATCCGGTTTACAATTATATTTCCGCTTCTGCCGTAAAACCGACGGGATGGCTGTATAAACAGCTTAAAATTCAGGCGAAGGGACTTTCCGGTCATCTTGACCTTATCTGGCCGGATGTCCGCGACTCAAAATGGATCGGCGGCGATCGCGAAGGCTGGGAGCGAGTTCCCTATTGGCTTGACGGTTTCATTCCGCTGGCTTTCCTTCTCGACGACGACGAATTGAAAGCGCGGGCGAAGAGATACATCGACGCCATTTTTGAGGGACAGGAAGAAGACGGCTGGATCTGCCCCTGTAAAAAAGAAGAACGCGGCCGCTACGACGTCTGGGCTGCTTTCCTTATTCTGAAGGTGCTGGTTGAATGGTATGAAGTCACCGGAGACGAACGGGTAGAGCCGGCTGTCGAAAAGGCCCTCCGTCAGCTTCTGGGTCATATAAAGTCGGTCATCATGTTCGGCTTGGCGACGTCGAGATGGTTCGAATGCCTGATACCGATAAACTGGCTTTACGCAAGAAAACCCGAGCCGTGGCTTGAAGAGATGGCGTTTACCCTTTCGGCTTACGGCCGTGACTACGAGCGTCTCTGGCGCGGAACCGATCCCGGGACCGTCGAGCCGGAAAAATACTGGCTACACC
>JAAZGC010000007.1 GCA_012511425.1 Clostridiales bacterium
CGAGTGGTTATGGATCCGCCGGAAGCATATTGTGCCGAGACCTCCGGAAGAGAAAAGTTCATTATCGTGTTTGAAAAGAAAGTGAGAACAAGCAGAACTGCCAGAAATATTATGGCAACAGTTTTTATTATGGATTTTCTGCGGTATGATTTTTCGTTAATATACGAATTCATCTTATTCCTCGTTAATATAGTTTGGAATATTTAAAATATAAAATATATCGGTGTCAGCCCTTGATACCGCCGGAATATGAGATTCCTTCAATCAGATAATCTTCGGAATAAAGGAATACCAGCAGTGTCGGCACCATATAGAATGTGGCAACCGCAAAGGCAAGACCTACGTCTCCGCTGTTTATTTTCGACAGGAATACCGACAGCGGGTACATTTCCTGATCATTAAACATTATAAGCGGCTGTTCGACCATGTTCCAGTAATCGATGAAGACCAGCACAGCTACGCTCCAGATTACACTGCGGCAGAGAGGGATGCAGATTTTTGTGAATATCTGCCATTCGCCGCAGCCGTCGAGTTTTGCGGCTTCAAGTATCGGTTTCGGTATGCGCTTCATGAATTTTGTGAGAATGAAAACCGCATACGGCGAAAATATGCCCGGCAGGATGATCGACCATCTGGTATTAATGATTTTAAGCCAGTTTGCAACGAGATAGTTCGGAACCAGCGTTACCTGATACGGCATAAGCATCAGTATGATATATAAGAAAAATACAAGAGATCTGAATTTGCTGTCGCAGCGTGCGAAGGCGTATGAAGCTGCCAGGGCGACCATTATCTGGAATACCATTATCGGAACGACAAGGATAACCGAGTTCCAGAATTTCAGTAGATAATCTGGAGATTTTATTAGCGCGGTCGAATACTGACTGAAACTAACCATTCCCGGGATAAGCTTAAGGGTGACTTTATCCGCTATATAAGTGCGGCTTCCGGTAAGAGAAGAAAAAACCTTGCCGTAATGAGCGGCGATTTCCGTCTGGCTCATAAATGAGTTTGTTATCGTCAATACAATCGGAAAGAGGAAAATCACCGAAACGATAAACAGAAAGGTGCAGGCAACTGCACAGTAAATGCCGTGGTTTACTCTTTTGCGGCGATGAATCGCCCGGTTGCGTTTTCTCTGTTCAAGCAGTTCTTCCGGAGTTTTTATCAAATCATCGACATTATGCTCATATTGTGTCAATCGTCTTCACCTCCGCTGAAACGCCGGTCTATGGCGAATAACAGATTGATAAGCAATACCATCAATATACATATGATAACTGCGGCTGCAGAAAGTTTCTGATAGTCGAGGGATTTAAAGGTGTTGTTCATGAAATGCTGGAGCATATACATAGAGTTCGGGTAATCTCCGGTAAGCAGATATACTTCCCGGAAAACCTTGAAGCTGTTAATCAGCGACAGGATCGTGACAAACATTATTGTCGAAATAAGATACCTGAGCTTGATATAAAAGAATTTTCTAAGTTCTCCGCAGCCGTCAAGGGTGGCTACTTCCAGAATTTCGGTCGGAATATTCGAAAGCGCGCTCATGAAAAGGATCATATTATATCCGAGGTTCTTCCAGAGATAAAGCGTTACTATGACAAGATAAGCATAATCGCTTTTCAGCCAGTCTACAGGCAAAATGCCGAAATTCGCAAGGAGAGTGTTAAATGCGCCGTTATAATCGAAAAGCACCTGGACGATGAGAACAATCGAAGCGACCGGAACCATCAGGGGGGTTATAAAAGCCGTTCTGAACTGAGTTTTAAACGGTATGTTTGTGTCAAGAAGTATCGCAAGAAGCAGCGAAAGCAAAACCACAAGCGGAACCGCTATTACAGAAAATTTAAGAGTATTCCCCGCCGCCTGTCTGAATGCAGAGTTGGTAAAGACCTGTATGAAATTGTTGATTCCGACAAAATTCTTCTGTATCGGATTATCTATCAGCGAATAATATATAACAACCGTAAAAGGAAGTATATAAAATAAAAGCACTCCCGCAAGAGAAGGAATCAGGAAAAACAGTGTGTGTCTGCGTTCTCTCAATTCGATTTTTGTATACTTTTTTATTTTATTTTGGTTTCCTGCCTTAATCTGCACATTCATGCTGCGATCCCCGGCATATTCAGCGTCATCATTTTTCGATTCCCTTATAATTGATTTAAAAGAACAAAATATATTATAGCACAGCTTGCCATATATATCAATATGCGCTCGGCAATCTTAAGATAAATTTAATAAACCTTCGCCGTCATAACCGCAATTTAAAAATATGACGATTAAAGCCGGTGGTTTGTTCCCGATAAACAAGAAAGAATAATTATATAAATGTTTTTATTAACCAAAGAATTCCGATATGACCGGGATAAAACAAATACCAGAACCATGAAGGGATATTATCACCCTTTTCTCCGTTATACAAAAGAATCAGCAGCAGGCTCAGCAACGAGAAAAACTGTATCGGATAACCCAGAAGTGTGCAGTATATGCAGTATAGAATCAGAAACAGAGAAAAAGCCGCAAGGCGCAAATAATCAGTGTCGAAAAAATACGCGGCATAAATCATAGCTGCCGCCCATAGTCCGTAACTGAAATCGAATGCCGAAAAAACACAGGCGGTTATTATTGCAACGGCAAATGCGGCAATCAGCGAAGAAAATCTGTTTTTTATACCGGATATTCGGAGCCTTTCGGCTGTTCTTTCAAAAGCTATAATGGATCCGACTGCGGCTGCGTATGTAAGCAGTATATTGAGGTACTTGTCAAAACCTCCGGAAAATATGATATATATCAGCTGACAGGCGGCTCCGAGCGCAAATAGCCTTATGAAATACTTTTCTTTAGATTTTGTATGACGGCAGCCTTCGGCTATCAGATATGCAAAGAGCGGCATTGATATCCTGCCTACAGCTCTGAGTATCTGTGTTTGCGGAAAAAGCAGCACGCCCGTGTGATCTGCCAGCATTGTCGCGGAAGCTATGATTTTCAGATGTTCGGAAGACAGGAACGGTTTTGGTTTCATTTTCATTTACTGTAAAAAAGGCGTTGAAAAAATCAACGCCTGAACTAATTATTGAATTTAAGCGAATCAGTTGAGTTTAATAACTCCGGCTTTTTTGACCGTAACGGTGCAGCGGGCGGAGCCTGCGTGAGTGTCGGTAACGGTAATTATGGCGATTCCGGGAGATACAAGCGTAACAAGACCGTTTTGGTCGACGGTTGCGACGCTTTCGTCGCTTGATGTCCATTCGACATTCGGATAATAAGGAGTTACAACCGAGCAGTTGAGCTGCTTTGTGGTTCCTTCTCTGCCGTCATAGTTTTCAATGTCGATAGTGCAGCGGGTGTTGTTATAAAGCAGGAACAGCAGGTGGTTGAAATAGTAATATCCCGGGATTTTGCTGTTGTTATATATCGAGCCGCCTACCGTAAACCCGCTCGGACTGTATGTCAGATATCCGGTCTTGCCGAATTCGCTTGTCAGATAATACGGGTTTGCGATATCCGCCTTTGCCTGGACATATACCGTAAAGCTGCCGTAGGGGCATACTTTAATGGTGTTAAGCAGGTTGAGAGTATATGTTGTCGATATATTGGTTGAAACTATATATCCCGAATCAACAAGATATGAATCGCCGTACCAAAGCTGCCAGCTGTATCCGTTTGCTCCTTCGACTGCAGACCAGCTGACAACGCCGGTGGAAACGGCGCTCCAGGCGGGTGAAGGAGCTGCGAGTTTAATGAATCCGGCAGCTGCCGAAGAAACTCCGAGTGCCGCTGCGAAAATGAAGGCAAGTATTAAGGCCGCCGCTCTGTTTTTCGTATTTTTCGTAATCATATTTTTATCACCTATTCCTTTCCTTTTTCTATATTATACACCTTTTTGAACGGCAATACAATATATTTCGTGAAAATTTTTATCATTTTGATGATGTTTTGGTAATTTCCGGGTGTTTCTTTGTCAGTCGATGGTTGATTCTTGTCGTTGTAAATAAAAATTTACTTGACATGTTGATATTATTATTGTATAATGATTATGTTAAGTCATACAGTAAATCTGTAAAACGATTTTAGAGGAGATAATAAAATGGGTCTGATTTCTGCTGCGTTAAACTCTGTGGGCGGAGCCCTCGAAGATTCCTATCGCGATTTTTTTTACTGCGACTCGATCGATAACGATGTGCTCGTAGTTAAAGCCCAGCGTCGCGCATCAAGGCGTTCGACTAACAAAGGGGATGCCGACATCATATCCAACGGTTCGGTAGTTTCGGTAGCCGACGGTCAGTGCATGTGTATTGTGGACCAGGGAAAAGTTGTCGAATTCTGTGCCGTTCCCGGCGAATTCATTTATGATACCTCAACCGAACCCTCCATTTTCTACGGCAGCCTCGGTGAAAACATTTTAAACACCTTCAAGCAGATCGGAAAGCGTATTACCTTTGGAGGTGATACGGCACGTGTCCAGCGGGTTTATTATTTCAATACAAAGGAGATAATGGGCAATAAATACGGCACGGCAAACCCGATCCCCTTTAAAATAGTAGACCCTGATACAAACTTCAGATTTACCGTTCGTATCCGCTGCCATGGCGAGTATTCCTATAAGCTTGTTAACCCGATTTTGTTCTATACAAACGTTGCCGGAAATGTAGCCAACCAATTTACCCGCGACCAGATCGACAGCACATTGAAGACCGAGCTTCTGACCGCCCTTCAGCCTGCTCTCGGCAAGCTTTCGAGAATCAGCTATGAAGAGCTTCCCGGGCATACGATGGAGCTTTCGGATGCATTAAATGAAGTGCTTTCCGAGAAATGGACCAATACCCGCGGTATTTCAATCGCAACCTTTGGTGTCAGCTCCGTGACGGCCAATGAGGAAGACGAAAAGCGTCTTCAGGCTGCACAGATCGCCTATTTCAACAGCAACCCGAATATGGCCGCCGGAACCCTTGTCGGCGCTCAGGCTGAAGCGATGACCGCAGCCGCAAATAATCCGAACGGTGCCGTTAATGCATTTATGGGTGTCGGAATGTCTCAGGCCGCCGGCGGCATGAACGCCGCAAATCTCTTTAACATCGGTCAGCAGCAGGCACAGCAGCCGGTTCCCGCTCCCGCATCCGAAGGCTGGGCTTGTCCCAAGTGCGGAAAGCAGAATACGGGAAAATTCTGTGCCGACTGCGGCGAGAAGAAACCGGAACCCAAGCCGGCGGAAGGCGCCTGGACTTGCCCTAAATGCAGCAAAGAGAACACCGGAAAATTCTGCGCAGATTGCGGTGAGAAGAAACCGGAAGTTAAATCCGGCTGGACTTGCCCGAAGTGCAGCACGGAAAATAAAGGAAAATTCTGCGCCAACTGCGGAGAAAAGAAACCCGCTGATGCGCTGCTATACAAGTGCGATAAGTGCGGCTGGGAGCCGAAGGATCCCGCAAATCCTCCGAAGTTCTGCCCGGAATGCGGCGATTCTTTCGATGACAAGGACGTTACAAATCAATAATTGACGGTTTTATTAACGCGGATTGTGATATACCTTCCGCGTTATTATATTAATAAACAGGAGCCAGCATGAATAAAAAAGTTATCTTGATACTTTCCGACGGAGTTCGCCCGGATGCTATCGGTGCAGTTACCGGAAAAAAGGATTTTTCGACAAGAATGCTTGATCATTCATATTACACCATGAAAGCGCAGACGGTAATGCCGTCGGTGACACTTCCCTGCCATATGTCTCTTTTCCATTCGGTACCGCCCGAAAGGCACGGCATTTTATCAAATACATATGTCCCTCAGGTAAGACCGGTCAAAGGTCTGTTCGATGTTCTCAGAGCGGCCGGGAAAAATGCGGGGATAGTCTATGACTGGGAAGAACTTCGCGACCTCGGCCGTCCCGACTCGATAGGAAACGGGATATATATGTCGGGTCATATTTATGATTACAACAATACCTGCGTCAAGCTGACGGAAAAAGCTATTGAATATATCAATGAATGCTCACCTGACTTTGTGTTCTATTATTACGGTCTGACGGATGCGGCGGGGCACGGATTCGGTTGGATGAGCGACGAATATATGGCTGCTGTTTCAAAGGTTTCCGACTGCATAGAACATATGCTTGATTCTATCAGCGGATATACCGTTATATTTACAGCCGACCACGGCGGTCACTCCCGCGGTCACGGTTCGGATATGCCCGAAGATATGACCATTCCGCTTATTATATCGGATCCTTCACTTAAACAAAAAGAACTCGACTCTGCTTCGATTCTTGACATAGCTCCGACAGTTACCGACATTTTGGGAGTAGCTCCCGATCCCGAATGGGAAGGCAGAAGTCTTTTTAGGTAATTTTCATATTATTTCAGTTTACCAATCCCCGAATAAAACCGGGGATTATTTATTTAAATATTGCAAACGCTATTAAATTATGATATAATGAAGACATAATTTAAATCACAATTTAAATAAAGAGGTAACAAATGGGAAAGCTTAAACGCGCTTTGCATATCGATTTTCATACAATGCCGGGAATATACGACTTCATGAGGGAAATAGATCCCTCGGGTTTTGCACAAACTCTTTCCGATGCACATATTACCCTGGTTAATGTATTCGCTCAATGCAATATCGGTTTTTCTTATTATAAAACCGATATAGGAATTCCGTATCCCGGAATGAAGGGCGATATGCTTCCGGATATTATCGAAGAATGCCATAAGCGCGGAATAAAAGTCGTTGCGTATATCAATGTGGGTCTGAACCATGAATACGCAAGGAAGAATTACGGAAACTGCCGAATCAACAGCGAAGGAAAGGTTATTTTCGGCGATACCTCCGGCAATTTCTTCCGCGCTCCATGCTACAACAGCGAATACGGCGAATATCTGATTTCCGTTATCAGAGAGATATTCGAAAAATGCAAGCCTGACGGAATATTCTGCGACTGTATGTTCAATATGGCTTGCTGGTGCAACAGCTGCACCGAAAAGATGCTTTCCGAAGGGGTAGATATAAAAAACATCGCCTCGGTATACGACTTTCAGCACAGATCTATGATTGATATCTGCCGCAGGATAAAGGATATAGTCCCGCTCGGAAAGCTTTGTTATTTCAACGGCATGGAGTGGACGGATGTTGAGAATTCCCATCTTGAAATAGAGTGCCTTCCTTCCGGCGGCTGGGGATATGATTATTTTATTCCCCGCTCTGCTTATGCAAGGATGCTTAATGAGAATATAATTTATATGACCGGAAGATTCCAGGCTTCCTGGGGAGATTTCGGCGGATATAAGGGATTGCATTCGCTTGAAAACGATATCCAGGACGCTATGCTTCAAGGAACGCAATTTTCCGTCGGAGATCATATGCATCCGGCGGAAGGGCTTGTTGAGGATATGTATCGCGATATAGAAAAACTATATCGAAAATACGAAGAGTATGAAAGATGGACCGATAACTGCCGGTATATTTCCGAGATCGGAATTGTAATAAACCGCGGGACTTTCTCGAATTCTCACAAAGGCACTGCAAGAATGCTCTCCGAGCTGAAATACGGATTCGACATCATTGATGAAACGATGGATTTCAGCAAATATCGGATTCTTTTAATTCCCGGTGATACCGTTCCGAACGACGCGTTATGTGAAAAACTTAAAGACGTTTATAAAAACGGGATAAAGCTGATTTTCTGCGGTCGCAGCGGAGTCGGCAAAGACGGCTTCTGGGCCGATTTCATAAAGTACAAAATTGAATTCAACGGGTATGACGACACCAACGGCGGGTACTATAAACTCAAAGAAACTTCGGATGATACGGCGGATATGCCGTATTCGATGTATACCGGAGGTATACTCATGACGGCTAAGGACAAGAAAGACGAGTTTGCAAGCCGTGTCAAACCGTATTTTAAAAAGCACTGGGATGGTCTTCAGGGGTATTTCTACACTCCGCCGGAGTGCAAAGACGGTCATTCCGCCGTTATTCTCTGTCCGGATTTCGCCTATGTCTCTTTTGACCCCTTCGAGTCGTATTTCAGCGAAGCTTCATCTTTCCACAAAAAACTTGTTTCTGAGCTGATATCAGCGCTGATGCCAAAGCGTTTGGTCGAATGCAATCTTCCTTCAACTTCCCGCGCAACGCTTACCGGCTGCGATGAATATCGGCTGCTGCATATTAAAGCTACTTATCCCGAACCGCGCGGAAAAGTTAATATCGTCGAGGAACCGGTTGTGCTGCCTGCGGGACATATTGTTTCCGTTGAAGGCGAATACCGAAGCGTTAAACTTCTGCCTTGCGAAAATGAGGTAATGTCACGGATAAAAGATGGGAGAACCGAAATAATGCTGCCCCGGATCAATGGTTATGACATGTTCTGTCTTTACAAATAAAAAACAGGGAGAATTGCCATGAAAAACATTTCTTTTGACAAAGTCAATATCAACAGCGGTTTCTGGGCTGATAAACAGAAGCTTGTCCGCGAAGTCTCAATGATGAATGTTTGTAAAAGGTTCGAAGAGACCGGACGTTTTGAAGGAGCCAAGCTTAACTGGAAGGAAGGTCAGCCGAACAAACCTCATGTTTTCTATGATTCGGATATCGCCAAATGGATCGAATCTGCTGCATATATCCTTGCAAAACACGATGCTCCGGAACTGAGAGAATATGCTTCGAATGTCATAGATACAATAGCCGCATCACAGGATGAAGACGGGTATTACAACCAGTATTTTCAGACTTGCGAGAATGACAGGCGCTTTACCAACCGCGATGCGCATGAACTTTATTGCCTCGGTCATCTTATCGAGGCTGCCGTTGCGTGGTATAACGCAGTCGGAGAAGATAAGCTCTTAAATGTAGTCGAAGAGTATGTCGATTATGTGATTAAGTGTTTTATAACCGATAAAACCGCAAAGTTTGCTTCCCCGGGTCATGAAGAAATCGAGCTTGCGCTCGTAAAACTTTATGATTTGACAAAAGAAGAAAAGTACCTTGATCTCGCTCTTCATTTTACCAATATAAGAGGTACCGAGAATGATACCGACAGAGTATTTTACAATCAGTCGCATCTTCCGGTAAGAAAACAGCGGACTGCGGAAGGTCACTCGGTCAGAGCGGTCTATTTATACAGCGCAATGGTCGATCTTGCGCTGCGCACCGATGACGAAGAGCTGAAAGAAGCCTGCATTGATCTCTACAAAAATATAACCCGAAAAAGAATGTATATAACGGGAGCCATCGGTTCCTCGGCATCCGGCGAGATGTTCAGCTATGATTATAACCTTCCAAATATTCACGCTTATGCGGAAAGCTGCGCTAACCTCGGTCTTGCGCTGTTCTGCCGCCGTTTAAACCTGCTTGAAGAAAGTTCGGATTATGCCGATATGATTGAGCGCATCATATATAACGGCTTCCTTTCAAGCATATCTCTTGACGGCAAATCCTTCTTCTATGAGAACCCTCTTGAAATAGATCCTGCATTGCTGCAGCGCCGCGGCGAGCATTATCCGATAACACAGCGGCTTGAAGTTTTCGGTTGCTCCTGCTGCCCGCCGAACATTACAAGATTCATTTCAACTATCGGTGATTTTATATATAATGTCGGCGACAATCGGGTTTATATAAACCAGTTTATTTCGAATTCCGCGGAATTCGATTTCATGGGAGAAAAAGCCAATATCTCGATCGAATCGGGATTCCCTTATGACGGAAAGGTTAAGGTCGTCTGGAACGGTCCCGAAGCCGAACTGATGATACGCCTGCCCTTCTGGTGCGATAAATATACCGCTGACGAAAACGGTTACATCAAGAAGACGGTTCGCAACGGCGATATTCTATGCTTTGATTTCGAAATGAAGACTGTCTTGTACGAAGCGGATCCGAGAGTTCAGGAAAACGCCGGTCGCTTTGCCTTGACGAGAGGTCCGCTGATCTTCTGCCTTGAAGGCGTTGATAACGGCAGTTATTTAAGAGATGTAAGCGTAAAGGCGGACGGAAATATGATAATGGGTTATGACAAAGACCTTGATCTTCCGATAATGATAGTCGATGGTTACAGAAGAAAGCATTCAATTCGCGAAAAACTTTATCAGCCGGTTTCGGATGAATATGTTAATCTGAAGCTGAAATTTATACCTTATTTCGCATTTGCAAACCGCGGAGAAACCGAGATGCTTATCTGGACACAGCTTAAGAGGGGATGACAACAATGAATGAAATATTGAAAAAAACAAAAGCCACATCGGGAGCGGATGAGCTTACGCCATCTAAAGCTCAGTACTTCTCCTGGATAAATAATACAAACGAAGGCTCAACGGAAGCGCAGACTCTTGCCAACTTTGATTATTTCGAATGGATGAAAGAAACATACGGCATGCAGCTGGATATCTATGCCTGGGATGCCGGCAACCTTGACGGTGCGAGAGGGACATATCAATATCTTGACAGTCCGAAAATTGTAAAGCAATTTCCGAACGGATACGGTCCTCTTGCAGAAAGAGCCCGTGAACTCGGCTTTCGGATGGGAGTATGGTGCGGCGCCGGAGGATATGGAGACACGCCGGAGTCCGAAAAAAAGAGATACGACACATTCATAAAGCTTTGCAGAGACTTTGATTTCGGCCTCTTTAAAATCGATACGGTTTGCGGAAATCTTGACGAGTCGAGACAACTGCTTTATAAGAAAATGATAGACGAATGCCGGATATATGTTCCCGACCTTATTCTTCTGAATCACAGAAACGATCTCGGAAAAGCCGCAATATGCGCAACAACATTCGTATGGGAAGGTTCTGAAACTTATACCGACGTTTTCTCCGTAAATCCGATAACCGGACCTCATCACCGGGTCATGCCGCTGATCCGCGGATTGACTCCCGGTCTGATGCGTCTTGTCGAGGATCACGGCTGCTGCATATCCTCCTGTCTTGACTTCTTTGAAGACGACCTTGCGGTACAGGCATTTTCAAGGTCACTGATACTTGCTCCGGAAATATACGGCAACCCATGGTTTTTAAGGGATGATGAGCAGGCTGTTCTTGCTAATATTTACAATCTTCACAGGAAATACAATGATATCCTTGTCAAAGGAATAACGCTGCCTGAAAGTTATGGCGCAAGCGCTGTTTCACGCGGTACGGGTGACACAAGAATTATCTGTGTCAGGAACCCGAGCTGGGAACCTTTAAAAATAAAAATCGGAGTTTCATCCGAAATCGGTCTTGAGCAATGTTCTAAAGCCGTTGTTATGGAAAAGCTTCCTTACAACAGATATGTAGGGACTTTCGGTTACGGCGACTTCGCCGAAATCACCGTAGCGCCTTTCAGAGCTTCCCTCATTCTTATACAGGAAGAATCGAAATTTGATGATGAAAACTTTGCCTTTACCGGATGCACATATGAGACGATAATTCCCGACCGCGAATACAAGATAATAAAAGCGGATGGGCAGATCGGAATTAAAGGAAATAAAAAAACGGCTGTTCTTCCTTTAATCGAAAAGCCGTTTGATTACACTTTAAAGGCGCCTGTAAAACTCGGATCAGGTATCATGACAGAGGTCCCTGCTGATGCCGAAACTCTGTATGAAACCACTGCTTTCGCTGCAGATACCGATGCTTTTGAAGCCCAGTCGGTCAAACGTTCGGGCAAAACGGAGATACCGGCGGTAGAAGCAGCGCGAAAAGCCTTTTTCAATCAGCTCACATATAAATATCGCGGATGCGAAGCAGGTGCAATATTTGACGGGCTTGATGATACCTTCTTTGATGCCAATTCAAGGCACTACAACACCGAGGGGGAAAACAGATGCTTAAGAGTGGATCTGGGCAATCATTATCCGGCAGAAACAATTGAAATTGATTATTTCTCCACCCTGGAACCCCGCAGAGAGATACCAAAGCAGCTGCCTTTGCTTGATGTCGGCTATTCGGATGACTTGATTACATGGAAGTATTCTGAACCCGAAGTGAAGAAGCTCAAGGATGTCACGGTGCCGGTTGTTGTATTTTCGGTTCATAATATAGAGGAAAACAAAGGGGAGCTTTGCCGTGTCAGATATTCTGTTACGGGAGGACTGAGATATTTCAGACTGCCGAAACCGGTTGACCGGATTTATCATTTCAGATTGATTGACAATAACGGCTCCGAAATTATACCGGATTTTCCCCATGCAAACAACATGCTCGGTCTAATTGATCCCAAAGAATTCAAGTTTGCCTCAGCTGCCGAAATAACCTTGCCGAACAATCTTTCCGATAACTGTTATATTTCTGCTGCGCTTGACGGTGTTCACGGCTGTGAAGGCGCGTATTGTGTTCTTGAAATTGACGGCGAGTTGATTGGCGCATATGACCGCGCTCCGTCGTATCCGATAAATCAATGGGAACATATCTGCGCTCCGGTTGACAGAAGCTATACCTATTATTTCAGAACCGATGCTTCAATGGCGGGGAAAACAGCTATAATAACAGCCCTGTTCCGTAATGATCCCGTTCCTCTCAACGTTTATCTCTGCCATGAAAACAAACCGAGAAACGGTATTGTTGTTAATCTGTAAACTTTTTTACAACCCCTAAGTTTTTATACGGGAGGCTATATAATGACTGAGATAAAATATGCAAAACAATTGGATGTCAGGTATAACGTCGATATATTTATAGCCGGCGGAGGCCCGTCCGGAATAACAGCTGCTGTTGCAGCTGCTCGCGAAGGCAAAAGCGTATTCATCGCCGAAGGATTCGGAGCTTTTGGCGGAGCGGCTGTTACGATGCTTATCCCGGCTTTTATGCAGTTCGGGAACGGAGTAGATTTTCTTGCCGGAGGGGTCGGGAGAGAGATATATGACCGGCTTAAAGCTGAAGCATATCCGAGATTTCAAGCCTATGCTCCCAATTCGATTCCGGTTGAAAATTTAAAACTGCTTTATGACAGCATGATCGAGGAATGCGGTGCAAAATTCCTCTTTTACACAAATGTGATTGATGCAGTCAGAAATGGTTCCAAAATAGAATATGCAATCTGCGCTTCAAAAGGCTCTATGTTCGCAGTAAAAGCTAAAATATACATCGACTGCACAGGAGACGGCGATTTAGCCTATTATGCTGGTGCGGAATACGAATACGGCGACGATAACGGCCGGGTTATGGCGACTACTCTGTGCGGACTATGGGATGCCATTGACTGGAGCCGTGTGGTGTGGCCTGACAGCCGGGCGCTTGACCAGGCTTTTGCCGACGGTATTTTTACAAACGAAGACAGGCATCTTTCGGGCATGTTCAGAATAGCAAGCGAAACGAAAGATGAAAACGGTGTCAGCCAGCCGAACGGAATCGGCGGGTCAAATGCCGGACACATTTACGATATTGACGGAACAAAAGCTGAATCGGTAACTCCCGGGATTATCGCCGGAAGGCGGCAACTCCGCGAATATCGCAAATATTATAAGGAATACCTGACGGGATTTGAAAACACTGAGCTTGTATATTCGGCTCCTTACCTCGGAATCAGAGAATCAAGGCGGATTGTCGGGGATTATAAACTCGTGCTCGATGATTTCGTTAATCGCTCTGTGTTTGAAGATGAGATCGGCAGATACTCATATCCCGTAGATATACATTCTCCGACAAACGACGATGCGGGATATGCGAAATTCAAAGAGGAATTTACGAAATTCCGTTACGCAAAGGGAGAAAGCTACGGTATACCTTATCGTGTCTTGACTGTTAAAGGTCTTGACAATCTGCTTACCGCGGGCAGATGTATTTCTGCCGACAGATATATGCAGAGTTCGATAAGAGTCATGCCCGGATGCTTTATCACCGGACAGGCTGCGGGCATGGCAGCTGCGGAAGCCATTGATTCTGGTTCTTCAACACATGATATTGATATACACCGTGTTCAGCGTCGCTTAAAGAAAATTTCCGCATTTTTGCCTAATTATAAAGACTGACTTTTGGGGAAGACAAATGAAAAGTTATAAAATATTATCAATAACCCTTACACTTATCCTGCTGTGTATTTCCGTAATTTCATGCGGTAATGATGGTTCGACATCGGATAATGTCAATACTGTGGATAACGAAATTACAACAGAAGCGGAAATCGGAACCGAAGAAACCGAATTAATGCCGGTTCTTCCCTCTCTTGACTGTGAGGGTGCTGAATATCATGTTCTTACCAAACTCGAGAACGACGAAGCCGGACAGTGGACATCGCGCGACATCTATGTCGCGGATATGAACGGCGAAGTCGTAAACGATGCGGTATTCGAGAGAAACCGCAAGATTGAAGAAAAATATAACTGTGAGATAACCCAAACCCGCATGCAGATGGGTCCTCAGTACAGTTACTCCATGACTAAAGAAATTTCAAAGCTTGTAATGGCAGGCGACAGCAGCTATGACATGATCATGCCGACTATTCAGGATGCTGCTGCGTTGGCCAGAGACAAGATGCTTTATGATCTTAACACGATAGGCAATGTGGATTTAACCAAACCATGGTGGAACCAGCAGTTCAGGGAGGATACCCGTATCGGCGGTCATAACTATTTCGGAGACGGTGATATCTGCACGACATTTATGAGGTCGACTTACGCCATCCTCTTCAACAAGCAGCTTTTTGAAGATTACGGTATGGAATCACCTTATAAGACCGTACGTGACGGTAACTGGACAATAGATGAAATGCAAACTCTTGCCCTTGCGTATGCCCAGGATCTCAACAGCAACGGCAAGATGGACAACGACGATAAAATCGGTCTTCTCAGGATATATAATCAGATCGAAGCCCTTTATACCGCATCCGGTGCGAAAATGGTTACGGTAGACGACAGTGGCACTTTCAAATTTGAAGGCGGCAGCGAAAAGAGTATCACTATCCTTAACCAGATATTTAAGCTTTTCAACACAAATGAAGCGGTTCTTTCATCCGATGTTATCAAAGCAAGACAGATATTCGGTGCGAATAATGCGCTTATGCTTTTCGGAACCATGAACAATGTTCCGGAGATGCGCAGCATGGAAGCTGATTTCGGAATACTGCCGCTCCCCAAGGCTCTTGAAACTCAGGAACAGTATTATTCATATGTCCAGACCTGGGCATCCGGCTGTGCGGCTATATATTTAACGGCAAAGGATGTTAAGAAGTCCTCCGTTATACTTGAAGATATGGCATTTGAAGCCATGAACATACTGACTCCTGCTTACTATGAGGTTGCTCTTAAGACTAAATATGCCCGTGATACCGATTCGCAGGAAATGCTCGACCTCATCTATTCCGTTCGTACCTGTGACCTCGGGAACCTGTATAACATCGGCGATGTAGTCAGCGGAGTCACAAACCTTGTAAACACCGGAAAAGATACCTTCGCAAGCTTCATGGAGTCGAAACTCGATTCAATAAATATAACATTGGAAGAATTATCTGAAATGTATAAAAACTAAGGTGAAAATGCAGTATGAGAGAGCTTAATTCCGAAAAGCTTGCGCGGAACATTGAGTCGCGGATCGGCGTAGATATCTCCGCCGGCCGCGTCGGCGGGGCTTTAGTCTCTGTCGTTCAGCATGACAAGGTGGTATATGAAGGCGCTTTCGGTTCGTTCACACCGGGAGGAAACGACAGGCTTCCGATGAACACCATATTTCGAATAGCCTCGATGACAAAGCCCGTAACTGCTGCGGCGGTGCTTATCGAAGCTTCACGCGGACGGTTGGGCTTGGGGGATCTTGTATCCGATTATCTTGACGGATACAGAAATCTTAATATCGGCAAGACAGCAGACGGGAAAGTTACGATTACCGGAGAACAAAAGACACCTATTCGGATCTATCACCTGCTAACGCATACCAGCGGCATCGGATCGGGTGATATCGGAGATCTCAGATGGATGATGACTGATGAGCAGAAAAGTTCAATGAAAGGCTCGGTCAGTTTCCATTCAACCGCTCCTCTCGGATTTGATCCCTATACCGCTCAAGCGTATTCCACCGCTGCTTTTGATATGGCGGCTGCGATAATTGAAAAAACTTCGGATATGCCGTTTGACGAATACCTGAAAAAGGAACTGTTCGAACCGCTCGGTATGCCGGATACGACATTCAGCCCGAACGAAGAACAGTTTAATCGTCTGATAGGTTTACACGACCTGAAGGACGGCAAATCCGTATGTGTGCAAACGCCGCCGGGTTATGTATTTGCCGACTATCCGACAAGCTACACGGGTGCCGGCGCCGGACTTGCGTCAACTCTTGAAGATTACAAGCGCTTTGCTGCAATGCTGCTGCACGGCGGACAAGGTATAATAAAACCAGAGTATATAGGAATGATGTCAAATCCACAGGTCCCTCAGCTTATCATGCCTGGACCTCAAAAATGGGGTCTCGGGGTTCGGGTTATAACCGATAAGTCATATCGTCGGCTACCTGCCGGTTCTTTCGGATGGAGCGGTGCTTACGGCACTCACTTCTGGGTTGATCCAGCAGACGGCCTTTATGCCGTTTATATGAAGAACTCGATATATGACGGCGGTTCCGGAGCTGTTACTGCTGCAAATTTCGAGGAAGATGTAGAGAGGGGATTTTAAAGAATTATTTCTCTCAAAGATGTGACCGATGACTTATACGACATTTTTTGGGAGAAGAAAAATACAACAGACAGCGCATATGCCAAGCTAATCCGGTAATAATAATTACCATTGCAATTAACAAACGGAGAATCCTTATGAGAAAATCACCTTTTAGCTTACCGGCATTTTATTGCTGGAACTGCGGAAAAAGAATAAAGAAAGGTAGCAAAGATTGTCCTTTTTGCGGAGTTAAATATAAGGGAGAGGAGCGTTATAATGGA
>JAAZGC010000008.1 GCA_012511425.1 Clostridiales bacterium
GACGGCGGACGCATCCGCGTCTGCGCGATCGGCCGCCCCAATGTCGGCAAATCCTCGCTTGTCAACCGCATGGTCGGCTCGGAGCGGCTTATCGTCTCCGATGTCGCCGGAACGACACGGGATGCGATAGACGTAGATTTTGACAATGAATTCGGCAGCTTTACCTTTATAGACACCGCCGGAATGCGCCGCCAGAGCCGCGTTGACGAATCGATCGAATATTACTCGGTGCTCCGCGCCAAGATGGCGGTCGAGCGGTCGGATGTCTGCCTTATCGTGATAGACGCCGTCGACGGCGTAACCGAACAGGACGCCCGCATCGCCGGAATCGCCCATGAATCGGGAAAATGCAGCATCATCGTCGTAAACAAATGGGATCTGGTCGAAAAAGACCAGTCGACGATGAACGAATATACCGACCATGTAAGATCCAAGCTCGCTTATATGACATACGCCCCGGTGGTTTTCGTCTCCGCCGTTTCCGGGCAGAGATGCGACAAGCTCTATCCGCTTATCGCAAGGCTTGTCGAAGAAACCGGAACGCGCATCACTACCGGCAGGATAAACGATATGCTGAGCGACGCCGTTATCCGCGTTCAGCCGCCGACCGACAGGGGGCGCAGGCTCAAGATTTTCTACATGACCCAGACCGGAACAAAGCCGCCGACCTTTATAGTCTTTGTGAATCGGATAAGCCTGTTCCATTTCAGCTATCAGCGTTATCTCGAAAACCAGATCCGCGAGGTGTTCGGCCTCAAAAACGTGCCTATCCGACTGATCCCGCGCCAGCGCGGCGAAACGCCGGGCGGAAATATCTGAATAAAACAAACTAAAGATCGGGGTGCCAGTCATGACCTTTGAAGAAATGATGAAAAGCGGCGTCTTCTGCAGGCTTTTCGGCGAAAGCAACGCAATCTGGATTATAAGCGCCGTCGTTGCCGCGATTTTTGCCTATCTGCTAGGTTCTCTGAATTCGGGCGTTCTCATAAGCCGCATCGTCTTCCGCGAGGATATCCGGAACTACGGCTCCGGCAACGCCGGCACCACCAACATGATGCGCACCTACGGTAAAAAGTTTGCGGTTATCACCCTGCTCGGAGATGCTCTGAAAGCGGCGGCGGCGGTATGGCTGGGATATTTATTAAGCGGCTATAACGGCGGCTTCGTGGCGTTTTTCTTCTGCGTCGTCGGCCATGCCTATCCCGTCTTCTTTAATTTCAAGGGCGGAAAGGGCGTTGCCTGCACTGCGGCTGCAATTCTCTGCCTGAAACCGACGGTGTTTCTTTTGCTGCTTGCGCTTTTCATCCTCATAGTGCTGTTCACAAAGTATATCTCGCTCGGGTCGGTCATGTGCATGATGGTATTTCCGCTCGTGCTCTATAGGATGCATCCCGGGCTGAATATAATCAGTCTTATCTTTTCTCTCCTTTCGTCCGCGCTTGTCATCTTCCTTCACAGAAGCGACATCGGCAGACTCTGGCGAGGAGAGGAAAACAAATTCACCTTCGAGCCGAAGGCCCGCAAAGTGGGCGAATCGGGCGGAGATGAAACCGATAAAGAAAAAACCGAAGATAACGATAATGAAGAGGAGACAAAATGATCCGACAGCTTGAAGAGATCGCGGGGCGGATAAAGGAGCTGCGCGACATACTCGAAATAGATAAGGAACAGATCGCCGAAGCAGTCGGCGTCGATGTAAAAACCTACGAAGATTACGAGGAGGCACGGGACGATATCCCGATAGGCAAGCTCTATCTCATCGCCGATGCCCTCAATGTCGACCCTACCGTTCTGCTTATCGGAGATGAGCCGAGGATGGTCGATTATACCGTCGTCCGGCAGGAAAAGGGAGTCCGCGTCGAGCGCTACCCGGGTTATGAATTCACCTCGCTTGCATATAACTATATAGACCGCCAGATGGAGCCGATGATCGTCAACGTCGACCCCGACAACAAAAAGCCGGAGCTGGTGACCCACAAGGGGCAGGAATTCAACTACGTGCTCGAGGGCACCGTCGCCGTTATACTCAACGACAAGGAATACATCCTCAAGGCCGGCGACAGCATCTACTTCAACCCCCGCCTGCCGCACGGCCAGAAAGCGCTCGGCAATAAGCCGGCGAGGTATCTGACGGTCATCAACGAAATCTCCTGCGATTAAGAGGTCAGCACCATGAATCTTCTTGCAAATTTCCTCGAGCGCGTCGAATTTGAAAGCTATGAGGATTTTGTCGCCAATTACAAGCTTATAATCAAAGATAATTTCAATTTCGGCTATGACGTGGTCGATGAATACGCCCGTCTCGTTCCGCAGAAAAAAGCGCTGCTGCGCTACTGCAACGACAGCCTCCCTTCCGAGATAAGGGAATACGATTTCGCCGAGGTTTCGGAGCTTTCAAACCGCGCCGCCAATGCCCTGCGGGAAAAAGGGGTGCGAAAGGGAGACCGGGTGCTTCTGATGATGAAGGAAACGCCGGAAACCTGGTTTGTCATGCTCGGGCTGGAAAAGATGGGCGCCATTGCCGTTCCCGCCTCCTTCCAGCTGATGCCGGAGGATATAGTCTATCGCTGCGGCGCCGCCGGGATAAGGTTTATCTGCTATGCCGCCGATGAACAGCTTGCGGAGCATGTAAAAACGGCGCTTCCCGACTGCAAAACCGTCGTCGGCACCGCCGTAGTCGGCGAAGAGAACGAAATTCCTCAGGGCGCGTATGACCTGCGGAAAATGATAGCCGAAGCGTCGCCCTCGCTTGAGCGGGTGATGACCGAAAACTCGGACACTATGCTTATCTACTTCAGCTCCGGAACCACCGGAATGCCGAAGATGATAGTCCACGACTTCACCTATCCTTTAGGTCACATAACCACGGCGAAATACTGGCAGCAGGTCCGGGACGACACCCGACACTTCACCTATTCCGATTCCGGCTGGGCGAAGTTCGGCTGGGGAAAGATTTTCGGCCAGTGGATAGCCGGCGCCGAGCTTGTCACCTTTGACATAAAAGGACGCTTCAGCCCGGAAAAGCTGCTTCAGATGATAGACGAAGTGAAGCTGACCACCTTCTGCGCCCCGCC
>JAAZGC010000085.1 GCA_012511425.1 Clostridiales bacterium
AGCTTGTCCACGACATAGTCGAGCTGCAGTTCGTTCCCAACACGATTCAGAAGCTGGACGCGGTCTCCGCCGTGCTTGAGCTTTTGGCGTTCGAGGGACACAGAACGGTCATGCCGGCGTATTACGAAATTGCCCTCAAGACAAAATACGCAAGAGACGATATCTCGATACAGCTCGTCGACCTGATACACGATTCGGTTATGACCGATACCGCATACATCTATATGGATGATTTCAGCTCCTTGGGATATGTCGCGCGCGGCATGATCATATCCGAAAAAAAAGATTATGTATCTTTTACCGCTTCAAATATAAAATCCGCCCGGAAGAAGCTCGAGAAGCTGATTGCAGCGTTCGAAGAGCTTTGATTTAACCCGTCCTTGCGGCTGATTTTCGGGATGGTTTAAATGTTAAAAAACCGCTCCGTTTCCTTAGTCCTGCGGGACGGGAAAAGAGCGGTTTTTTGAGTTTCTGTATAAGATTTCTGCGGCGGCGCCGGTCAGTCTTCTTCCGAGATCGCCTTAGCCTCTATAACGTCCGCTGCGTGTTTAACGTATTTCTCATGCGCATCCTTCATCAGCTCGATCATTCCCTTGTCGCAGAGGGAGGCGAGGTTCGGGTCGATCGGAATGCGGTCGAGGACTTCAAGGCCGAATTCCGCCGCAACTTCATTTACGCGGGAAGCGCCGAAGATCTCGATCTTCTCGTCGCAGTGCGGGCAGATCGCATAGCTGTAGTTTTCGATGATTCCCAGAACCGGGACTTTCATTATCTCCGCCATTTTAACCGCTTTTGAAACTATCATCGAAACGAGCTCCTGCGGGCTGGTAACGATAATGATTCCGTCAACCGCAATCGACTGGAAAACGGTCAGCGGAACGTCGCCGGTTCCCGGCGGCATATCGATGAACATAAAATCGACGTCGTTCCAGATAACATCGGTCCAGAACTGCTTTACCGTTCCGGCTATTACGGGTCCTCTCCAGATTACCGGCGTTTTTTCGTCGGGGAGGAGGAGGTTGACGCTCATGACTTCGATGCCGGTCTTGGTAGTCGGCGGGAACATTCCGTCGTCGTTGCCCTGAACGCTGCCGGACGGAAGTCCGAATATCTTCGGGATGGACGGGCCGGTTATGTCGGCGTCCATTATTGCGGTATTGTAGCCGCGGCGTCGGGTCGCCGTTGCGAGCATCGACGTGACAAGCGACTTGCCGACTCCCCCCTTGCCGGACACTACCGCAATGACGCTTTTGACGCTGGAGAGATGGTTTAAAGGAGCCTGCATCAGCTCGGCGGCTGATTTTTGCGCACCGTCTTGCGGGGCGGCGGAACGGGACGGGCAGCTGGCGCCGCAGGTTGAGCAGTCATGCGTGCAGTTTTCGTCCGGCCGCGAACCTTCTTTTTTGATTTTTGCCATTGATTTCACCTGTATTTTGATTTTTATTATATAAAAATTCGGTCGCCTTCTTCGACGGTAATATATTATACCAAAAAAATATTAATTTATCAAGGCGGTTTGTTACTAATCCTTTAACCGCGATGTGAATTCAGCAGCAAAAGTCGAAAACTTTAATTTTCATGGAATAAAGCAAAAACGCTTGTGAAATTCGATTGACAATATCATTTAAATGTAGTATAATAATAACTTGAAACTATATAAACCCAGACAAACAAAACCCGGAGCATGAAAAATGACCGCAGAAATACTGAAAAAAATCAGAGACGCCGAAAGCGAGGCTTCGGCGATAAAAGCCGACGCGGCCGCTCGCGCAAGAGCGCTTCGTTCCGATGCGGAAACTGCCGGAAAGAAGCTGCTTGAAGAAACCAAGTCCCGCTCGATGCAGGAGCGGGAGCGCGTTATCGCCGAAGCAGCCTCCGAATCCGATTCCCGGCTCAGATCTCTCCGCGCCGCCGCTTCAAACGAGATAAAAGACTTGTCCGAAAAGGCCGAAAGCCGGATGAGCGCCGCCGCAGACGAAATAATAAAGGAACTTTTCGCCTCATGTCAATAAGCCGTATGATGAAGCTTTCGCTGGTTTCGACGGACAGCGGAGCGGACGATATAATTCAAAAACTCACCTGGCTTCGATGCGCTCACATTACAAGGACGGACGCCGATTATGAAAACCCGGACATTTCGGCCGACGCGGAAAACCGCCGGCTGATTTACGAGCGCGACGCCGCCGCCCTTAACACGGCGCTGATGGGGCTGAGAAACTACCGCGAAGACAAAACCGGCCTTTTCGGCCGCCCGATAAAAGCCACCCGCGCCGACCTCAGCGTCGAGGGCGAAAAATACAAAAGCGCCGTCGGCTATTCCGCCGATTACGCGGCGCTGCGGGCAAGGGAAGCGGAAATCACAGCCGAAAGAACCCGGCTGCGCCAGCAGATCGAAAGCCTGAAGCCCTGGGAAAACTTCGATGTCCCTCTCGACCTCCGCGGCACGGCGCTTACCGAGCTTAATTTGGGAGTGCTGCCGCCGTCGGCGGATATCGATGTAATTTCCGCCGAAATCGCTTCGGAGATTGACAGCGAATTTGCGCTAATTCCGGTATCCCGGGAACCGGGCGGGGTTTATGTCTCGCTTATAACGATGAAAGACGGCGGCCTTGCCGTCGCCGACGAGCTGACCCGAAGGGGATTTGCCCGGCTGGAATTCACCTCCCTTCTTTCGGAAGTCGGCGCAGGGGACGGCGCAAGCAATCTGCCTTCATTGATCTCCGTCCGGGCGAAAGCCTCGCTTGACGCACTTGATGATGAGGAAGAGTCATTATCCGACAAATTCAAAGCTCTCGCCGCTCATTGCCGCGAGATGGAGCTTGCGTATGACGCGGCGATGACCCGAGCGGCCGAATGCGCGTCGGAAAAGCTGGTGCTGAAAACCGAAAAGACCACAATTGTTACCGCCTGGGTGCCTTATCTTGCGGTGCCCATGGTCAAATCCGCGCTCGACTCGGATCCTGCCGTCTGGTATACGCTGAGCGACCCCGACGAAGGCGACAACGTACCGGTAAAGCTGCTGAACCAGCCGGCCGTAAAGCCGTTTGAAAGCGTCGTCGGGCTGTATTCGCTCCCGGCATACGGCAGCTTTGACCCGACTTTGATAATGTCGATATTCTTCTTCGTGATCTTCGGATTCATGCTCGGGGACGTGATGTACGGGCTTGTGCTTTCGGTCGGATGCCTTCTGATGCTGAAGCTGCTGAACCTTTCGGCGGGAGTGAAAAGCCTTGTAAAGCTCTTTGCGATATGCGGGGTGTCGTCGATAATCTGCGGGGTGCTTTTCGGCTCCTACTTCGGCGACCTGCCGCAGCAGCTGATGAAAAACATGTTCGGCGTTGAGATCGGGGCGACTTACCTCTGGTTCGACATGATAGAAGAACCGATACTCTTCCTTATCGCCGCGATGGCGATAGGCGTGCTACATCTCTTCACCGGAATGGGGATAAAGATATATATGTCGGCAAAGGAAGGCCGGCTGCTTGAAGGAATTCTGGACGTCGTGCCTTGGTATATCTTCTTTGTCGGCCTCGGGCTTCTGGGCGGCGCTTCTGCACTCGGGATTTCATCGACGCCCGGAAAGGCGGTATCGATCGCCGGAGTTGTTCTGCTGATTCTGACGCAGGGGAGAGGGGAAAAGAACCCGGTAATGAAGATACTCAAAGGCATAATGAGCCTTTACGATACGGTATCTTACATCTCCGACCTGCTTTCCTATTCGAGGATAATGGCGCTGGGGCTTGCCTCAGCCGTAATTGCGCAGGTTGTCAACCTTTTCGGAACGATGGGCGGGAATACCGTTGTCGGCTGGCTGATGTTTTTGCTGATAATCCCGCTGGGGCATATCGTAAATCTTGTAATCAACCTGCTTGGCACCTTCGTTCACGACTCGCGTCTGCAATACATCGAATTCTTCGGCAAATTCTACCAGGACGGCGGAACTCCTTTCGCCCCCGCCGCACCGGTGACCAAATATACCGAGATTACCGAATAAAGTTATAAAATAATAAAAATAAAACATCCTAACGGAGGAATTCTCTCATGGAAATCACCACCTTCAGCCAGTTTTTCGCAACTATATTCACCGGCTACAACCTCGCCATGTTCGGCGCTTTCATTGCGGCTGCTTTCGCCGGCTGGGGCTCGGCAAAGGGAGTCGGAATGGTCGGACAGGCCGCCTCCGGGCTGCTCGCGGAAGACCCGACTCAGTTCGGAAAAACCCTCATCCTCCAGGCTCTCCCGGGAACACAGGGAATCTACGGCCTTATAACCGCTTTCCTTATCATGGCGAAAGCCGGCACCCTCGGCACCCCTCTCGACCTTACCCTCGCTCAGGGCGGGTATCTATTTATCGCGGCGCTGCCTATTGCCCTTGTCGGCTATTTCTCCGCCATCCATCAGGCTAAAGTCTCCTGCACCGGCGTATCTCTCATTGCAAAGCAGAAAAACGAAGTCGGTAAGGCGATCACCTCCGCCGCTCTTGTCGAAACATACGCTATCTTTGCGCTGCTCGTCTCACTTCTGATGATAAGCTTCCTCAAGGTCTGATTTATCGATGGAAGGCATTGAAAAGATAACCGGACGAATCTTATCCGACGCGCGCGCCGAAGCCGACGCCGTCATTACTGCTGCCAAGGCTGATGCCGAAAGTCTCGCCGAAAGCTATAAAGCACAAGCGAAGACACAGCGCAGCCGCTCCGAAGCGGAAGCGCAGGCGGAAGGCGAAGCGATGCTCGCAAGAGTCGACTCCTCCGGCTCCAATGTCCGGCGAAACATGATACTTGAGGAGAAAAACCGGCTGCTCGATAAAGCTTTCGCTCTGGCGCTTGAAAAGCTGCCGTCGGCTCCCGGATATCCCGATTTTTTAGGAAGACTGCTCACCGCCGCGATAAAATCGAATGTCGACCGCGAAAATGCGGCGGCAGCG
>JAAZGC010000086.1 GCA_012511425.1 Clostridiales bacterium
ATGTATACTATCGGAATCGCCGGAGGCACCTGCTCCGGCAAAACCACGCTGACGGCGCATCTCCGCGAGCTTTTCGAAGCCGACGGATATAAAGCCGAAGTCCTGCATATGGACGCATTTTTCAAAAACCCGACGCCTAAGATCACGGCTCCGTTTACCGGGATAGAATACCCCGAACACAACGCGCCGGAATCATTCCGTCTCGAGGAATTCTACGCCGCAATCGAGGAAAAACAGAACTCCGACGCCGATATACTGATTATCGAGGGTCTTTTGATACTTTGGCTTGAGCCGATACGCTCAAAACTCGATCTCAAAATATTCGTCGATCTGCGCAGCGACGAGCGGCTCTATCGCCGCATAAAGCGCTTTATGCGCGACCGCGGACAGACGCTGGAAGAGGTAAGCGACCGCTATCTTGACACCGTCCGCTACCGCCACGACGAATTTGTCGAACCGTCGCGCTGGTACGCCGATATCGTCCTGAACGGCGCAAATCAGACAGGTCTCGGCGCAGAAGCCGTCGCCGCGCTTGTGCGGTCAAAATTAAATTAAGGAGGGGCTTTTCATGCTGCTTTCAAGAGAATGGCTCAATGAATTCGCCGATGTCGCCTCGATTCCGACAAAGGACTACTGCGACCGGATGACCGACACCGGCACAAAAGTCGAGGGCTACGAGTCCCTCGCCGCCGATATTATAAACGTTTATGTCTGCAAGATACTTTCGATAGATGCTCACCCACAGGCGGACAAGCTCGTTGTCTGCACGGTCGATGACGGAGAGGAAAAACCGCTGCAAATAGTCACCGCCGCGCACAACATGAAAGTCGGAGACTTTGTCCCGGTCTGCCGCGCTCCGGCGGAACTTCCCGGCGGCGTAAAGATAAAAGCCGGCAAACTCCGCGGCGTCGAAAGCTTCGGTATGTTCTGCTCAATTGCCGAGCTGGGGCTTACCCTCCACGAAATGCCGTACGCCTGCGAAGACGGCCTGCTTATCTTAAACGACGACCCGGAACTGAAAGACAGGCTGACTCCGGGCGAAGATATACGCGACACCCTGCGCCTTCGCGACGATGTGGTGGATTTTGAGATCACTTCAAACCGCCCCGACTGCCTTTCGATGATAGGTCTCGCCCGCGAAACCGCCGCTTCGTATGATATCCCGCTGAAACTTAAAACTCCGGCGGTAAAAGGTTCTTCGGGAAACATCTCCGATTATCTCAAAGTGAGCATTTCCTCTCCGCTCTGCCGCCGTTACGCGGCGAGAATTGTCCGGAACATCCGCATCGCGCCGTCGCCGCTCTGGCTTAGGATGCGGCTGCGCGCCATGGGCGTCCGGGCGATAAACAACATAGTCGACATCACGAACTATGTCATGCTCGAATACGGTCAGCCAATGCACGCCTTCGATTACCGCTGCATCGACGGCAGCGCGATAAACGTCCGCGAGGCTTACGAGGGGGAAACCTTCGTTTCGCTCGACGATCAGCCGCATGAGCTGAAAGCCGGAATGCTCGTCATCGCCGACGAAAAGAAAGCGGTGGCGCTCGCCGGCGTCATGGGCGGTCAGAACTCGGAGATTACCGACACCACCGAAAATGTCATCTTCGAGAGCGCCAACTTCAACGGCGCGTCTGTCCGGGTGACTTCGAGAGCACTCGGAATGCGAACCGAATCGAGCAGCCGCTTTGAAAAGAACCTTGATCCGGAAAGCGTGCTCCCGGCGCTTGAACGCGCCTGCGAGCTGGTTGAACTGCTCGGCGCCGGAGAGGTTGTCGGAACGGGCGCCGAAGGCATCGCCGACATTTATCCCGACAGATGGCAGCAGACGGTGCTGACGCTTGAGCCGGACAAGATAAACAGCTTCCTTGGTTCGGATATCCCGGCTGATTACATGAAAAAAGTCCTCGTCCTCCTCGGATTCGGACTCGACGGCGACAAGGTCAAAGTCCCGTCGTGGCGCGAAGATGTAAAGACGATGAACGACCTTGCCGAAGACATCATCCGAATCCGCGGCTACAACACCGTCGAAGCGACCGATTTCAAAGCCCGCGTCCGCCCCGGCAGCTACACCCCGCGCCAGGCCTACCGCCTGCGGCTGGTAAATCTGCTGACATCCCTCGGATATTCCGAGATATACAATTTCAGCTTCATCGGCCCGAAATTCTTCGACCGCTGCGGCATCAAAGCCGGCGACCCGCTGAGAAACACCGTCATCATCCGCAATCCTTTGGGCGAAGATACCTCGGTCATGCGGACGACCCTGCTGCCGTCGATGCTCGAGACCCTTGCCCACAACTACAATCACCACACCGAAGACAGCTGGCTGTTTGAGATTGCCTCCGTTTATCTGCCGAATCCGGATGAGACAAAACTCCCCGACGAGCCTTTCAGCATCTCGCTCGGCGCATACGGCGGAGACGCGGATTTCTACACCCTCAAGGGCGCTGTCGAGGAGATTTTGAGCGACGCGCAGATAGACGGCGTAAAATGGAAATCAGTTTCCGATAACCCGACCTTCCATCCCGGCCGCTGCGCCGATGCAGTCAGCTCCGACGGAGCAATTCTTGCAACGATAGGCGAGCTGCACCCGGATATCGCAAAGGAATACGGCTTTGAGCCGTCAACCCGCGTATACGCCGGAACAGTCGACTTTGCGAAAGTCTTCGAACTCGCCGATTTCGCCCGCGAGTATACTCCATTACCGAAATTCCCGGCGATTGAACGCGACTTTGCGCTTGTCTGCGACGAGACCGTCGAATCCGGCGCTATCTGCGACGCGGTAATCAAAGCCGGCGGAAAGCTTGTCGAAAACGTCCGTCTATTCGACGTATACCGCGGCGTTCAGCTCGGACAAGGAAAGGTGTCACTCGCCTATAAAGTTACCCTACGCGCTCCCGACCGCACCCTTACCGCCGAAGAAGCCGACAAGGTTTCGGAAAAGATGCTCAAAGCCATCAAAGCACTCGGCGCCGAACTGCGCAAATAATATTTCAGGAAATCAAATTAACAAGTTTCACGTGAAACAAAATTCGCGTGAAACTTTTTTATTATAAATCGGCATAGTGCCGCCGAATTGGCGGCTAATTAATAAAATACCGTTGAATTAAAACGGCAAAAGAGGTATAATATAAGGCAACTTATCACATTTCGAAAGCTAAAACCAAGAACAATATGATTATTTATAATGCCGGCTGCGCCGACGTCGCCGTAATCGGCGCCGGCCACGCCGGAATAGAAGCCGCCCTCGCCTGCGCAAGAAAGGGTCACGAGACGGTGATTTTTACCCTGAACCTCGACTCCGTCGGAAATATGCCCTGCAATCCCTGCATCGGCGGCACGGCGAAAGGACAGCTTGTCTATGAAATAGATGCGCTCGGCGGGGAAATGTCGATCGCGGCGGATAAGACTTTTATTCAAAGCCGTCTTTTAAATCGCGGGAAAGGTCCGGCGGTTCAATCAAAGCGGGTTCAGTCGGACCGCGCCGCGTACCGCCTCTATATGAAGCGGGCGCTGGAAAGACAGCCGCGGCTATCCATCGTACAGGCGGAAGTGGTCGATATTGAAACAACGAATGACCCGGAAAATCCCGGCAAACCGCGCGTCTCGGCGGTCATTACCGCTTTGGGCGCAAGGTGGGAAGTAAAAGCGGTTATCGCCGCAACCGGAACATATCTTAAAGGCAGAACTATCGTCGGCGACGTTTTCTGCGACTCGGGTCCCGACGGAATGCTGCCGTCAAATCAGCTTACCGCTTCGCTTGAAAGGCTGGGGCTTACAATAATGCGCTTCAAGACCGGCACCCCGCCGCGCATCCACCGTTCGTCGATTGATGTCTCAAAACTTGAAATTCAATACGGCGACGAAGATTTTGAGCCGTTTTCCTCTCTTACTTCTATGGAGAAGCTGAAAAGCCGCCCGCAGACTGTCTGCTATCTCGGCTATACCAACGAAAAAACTCACGAGATTATCCGGCAGAACATCGACCGCTCCCCGCTTTATAACGGCTCTATTAAGTCTATCGGACCCAGATATTGTCCGTCAATCGAAGATAAAGTCGTCAGATTTGCCGATAAGGAGCGCCATCCGCTTTTTGCCGAACCGTGCGGCTATGATACCGACGAAATGTATCTTCAGGGGCTGTCGTCGTCGATGCCGTCTGACGTTCAGATACAGATGCTGCACAGCCTTGTCGGATTTGAAAACGCTCATGTAATGCGCAGCGGGTATGCGATAGAATATGACCTCATCGACTCAACTCAGCTGCTGCCGACGCTTGAATTCAAGGGCATTTCCGGATTTTACGGCGCGGGACAGTTCAACGGCACCTCCGGTTACGAAGAAGCGGCGGCACAGGGTCTGATTGCTGGTATAAACGCCGCGCTGAAACTGGAGGGCAAAGCCCCGCTGATACTCACCCGCGACAGCAGCTACATCGGTACTCTTATCGACGATCTTACGGTGAAGGGCACCAATGAACCCTACCGAATGATGACCAGCCGCTCCGAATACCGGCTGCTTCTGCGCCAGGACAACGCCGACGAGCGGCTTTGCGAAATCGGCCGCGGAGTCGGCCTGCTCGATGACGCCAGATATAAGGCATATCTTGACAAATCCGCCGAAGTACACGCCGAAATCGAGCGCTGCCGCAAGACTTTCATCAAACCGAGCGAAGAACTTGAGCGAATCCTTGAAGAAAACGGCACTTCTCCGGCTCCGAACGGTGCAAAGCTTGCCGATCTGATCAAGCGCCCTCAGCTTTCGTATGAAACGCTTGCCCCGGTCGACCAGACACGTAAAGAGATATCTCCGCGCGCGGCGGAATCCGCAATTACCGAGCTTCGCTATGAGGGCTATGTCAGGCGGGAGCGTGCCGAAGCCGAGAAGTTCGCAAAGATAGACAACCGCCTTCTGCCGCAGGATATAGATTATCAGCAGCTTTCCGGCCTGCGGCTCGAGGCCAGACAGAAACTGAATCGCTTGAAGCCGATGACATTGGGGCAGGCATCAAGGATAAGCGGGGTTTCTCCGGCGGACATCACCGCCCTTGTGATTTACCTGCAGACACGCCGGAACGAGGATTGCGATGACGGAAACTGATTTCGCCGGAATTTTCACCGCCGCTCTTGAATTGAACGGATATTCGGAATATGCGGCACTTGCGCCTGAATTCGAGAATCTGACGGAGGAACTCGTCAAATTCAACGCTCACACAAATATCACGGCAGTCCGCTCAACAGAAGACATAATAATGAAGCATTATATCGACTCCCTCACGGCGGCGGAATTTATCGAAGGCGGCTCGATGATAGACGTTGGCTGCGGCGGCGGGTTTCCGACATTGCCGCTGGCGCTTGCGAGGCGGGATATTCATATCACCGCCCTTGACAGCACCGCGAAAAAGCTGACTTTTGTCGATCGGTGCAAAACCATATTTGACCTGAATATAGAAACGCTTTGCGCAAGAGCCGAAGACGCAGGAAAAGGAAAACTCCGGCAGACTTTCGACACCGCTGCGGCGAGGGCCGTTGCGGCTTTGAACATCCTCTGCGAATTGGCTCTGCCGCTTGTCAAAACCGGCGGGATATTCGTGGCGATGAAAGGACCCGGCGCAGAAGAGGAAACCGC
>JAAZGC010000087.1 GCA_012511425.1 Clostridiales bacterium
AAGGTTTCCTGCGTGGAAAGATATTATATCCCGGGCGTAAAGTCTCTTGAGGAAAACGGCGTTATGGCAGGATATGTAATTTTCGACAACGATCAGTATGAAGCATCTTTAAAAGGCGGGCCTCACGAAAAAGAACCGTCTTACATTAAAGAGCTGAACGGCACCGGACTCAAAATCGCACTGCTTGATTTAGGAGATAAGCATAACCTGATCCGTTCGCTTACAGCCAGAGGCTGCGATGTCGAAGTCTTTCCCGCCCGAACGGAAGCCCGTGAGATTTTATCCTCGCATCCGAACGGAATAGTTATCTCTAACGGCCCGGGAGACCCGAAGGACTGCGAATCTATCGTAAAAGAGATCAAGAAGCTGTATGACGGCAATATTCCGATTTTCGCCATGTCTCTCGGTCATCAGCTGATGGCGCTTGCCGTAGGTGCAAATACAGTTAAGATGAAACACGGACACCGGGGCGGAAATCATCCGGTCAAAGACATTTCAAACGGCCGAGTTTATATAACATCGCAAAATCACGGTTATGCCGTAGACAGCGGCAGCATCGACAACGATATCGCCTCTCCATCTTTTATTAACGTTAATGACGGCAGCAACGAAGGATTGAAATATATTCACAAAAATATCTTCACGGTACAGTTCCAGCCTGAAACCAGTGTTTCTCCGCAGGGTGCCGGATACATTATTGATATGTTCATCGACCGTATAAAAAACAGCTGAAGCTTAATAATTTTACCCCGACTTCAGTTAATTGATTTAATTTAAACGCTTCGGCGCGGAGGATAAAATGCCAAAGAATCCAGAAATTAAGAAAGTAATGGTTATCGGCTCCGGACCCATAGTTATCGGACAAGCCGCTGAATTTGACTATTCGGGAACTCAGGCCTGCCGTTCACTTAAAGAAGAAGGAATCGAAGTCTGCCTCGTCAACTCAAACCCTGCCACAATAATGACGGACAGAGAGATTGCCGATCAGATATATATCGAACCGCTGAATATAAAAACCCTCGAGAAGATAATAATAAAAGAAAAACCGGACAGCATACTGCCTACACTCGGCGGACAAGCCGGATTAAACTTAGGCATCGAGCTTGCCGAATCAGGTTTTCTTGAAGCCCATAAAGTGCGGCTTTTGGGAACGACCGCTCTTACGATAAAGAAATCCGAAGACCGCCTCGCCTTCAAAGAAGCGATGGAAAAGATAGGCGAACCATGCGCACCTTCCCGTATCGTCGAAAACATCCCCGACGGTGTAGCTTTTGCCGAAACAATCGGCTATCCGGTAGTTCTTCGCCCGGCATATACGCTCGGCGGAACGGGCGGCGGAATTGCACACGACCTTGACGAACTAAAAGACATACTTGAAACCGGTCTGCGTCTTTCGAGAGTCGGCCAGGTGCTTGTCGAACGCTGCATTTCAGGCTGGAAGGAAATAGAGTACGAAGTTATCCGCGACGCTTCCGGCAACTGCATAACCGTTTGCAACATGGAGAATATCGACCCTGTCGGTATTCATACCGGTGACAGCATAGTTGTCGCACCTGCCCAGACTCTCTCAGACAAAGAGTGTGCAATGCTGCGTTCCGCTGCATTCAATATTGTGAATGAGCTTCAGATCACCGGCGGCTGCAACGTCCAGTTCGCCCTTCATCCGACGAGCTTCGAATATTATGTTATCGAAGTAAACCCCCGCGTTTCCCGATCATCCGCGCTCGCTTCAAAAGCGACCGGTTATCCCATTGCAAAAGTTACCGCAAAAATAGCTGTCGGATACCGTCTCGACGAGATCGTAAATGCGGTTACCGGCAAAACTTTCGCAAGTTTTGAACCTGCGATAGATTATATCGCGCTGAAATTTCCGAGATGGCCTTTCGATAAATTCGTCTACGCAAAGCGCGAACTCGGCACTCAGATGAAGGCAACCGGCGAAGTCATGTCGATAGCCGACTCCTTTGAAATGGCGCTGATGAAAGCGATAAGAGGCGTTGAAATATCTCTCGATACGCTAAATCTTCCGAAACTTTCTAAAAAGACCGATGAAGAACTCCGTTTGATCTGCAAAAACGCCACAGACCAAAGACTTTTCGCGGTTTATGAGCTGATCAAAAGAGGTGTATCGCTTGACGAACTTCATCTCCTTACAATGATTGACAAATGGTTCCTCTTTAAGCTCAGAAATTTCGCAGAATTCGAAAATGATATAAGCGGCAAAGAGCTGACAAACGACAGCTATATCAAGGGAAAGCGTTTCGGATATACCGATTCTGCCCTCGAAAGAATATCCGGCTCCCGCGTTCCGTTTACACTTGTCCCCGATTATCGGATGGTTGACACCTGCGCCGCCGAGTATGAAGCTCAGACACCGTATTTCTACGGAAGCTTCAACGAGCCTGGCAACGGAGGTGGCAACGAAGCACTCCCGTTTATAAATCGCTCGAAAAAAAAGAGAGTAATTGTTTTAGGTTCAGGACCCATCCGCATAGGGCAGGGAATTGAGTTCGATTACGCTTCTGTTCATTGTGTATGGTCATTAAAGCAGCTCGGATATGAAGTAATTATTATAAACAACAACCCGGAAACCGTATCAACCGACTTTGATACCTCCGACCGGCTTTATTTCGAGCCGCTGTCGCCGGAAGATGTTATGAATATCATCAACATCGAAAAACCGGTTGGTGTCGTTGTCGCTTTCGGCGGTCAGACAGCCATAAAACTTACCAAAACGCTAGCCCGCAATAATGTCCGTATATTAGGTTCATCCGCAAATTCAATCGATATGGCGGAAGACAGAGAGCGTTTCGATGAACTGCTGTCCCGACTTAATATAGCGCGCGCCGAAGGCGCCACCGTAATGACTTTGGAAGAAGCGCTGGCGGCGGCGAATAAAATTTCCTACCCCGTGCTTATTCGTCCGTCATATGTGCTGGGCGGCCAGAATATGATAATCGCATATTCCGACGAAGATGTAACGGAATATATGAATATAATCCTGTCGCAGAAGATCGACAATCCGGTGTTGATTGATAAATATATCAGCGGCATAGAGATCGAAGTCGATGCCATCTGCGACGGTAAAAACATACTCATTCCCGGCATTATGGAGCATATCGAGCGCACCGGTATTCACAGCGGAGACTCGATAGCCGTATACCCGGCTCCGCATATAAATGACGAACTTGCCGACACCGTCATGAAAGTAACCGAAAAGCTCTGCCACGGGCTTGACGCGATAGGACTTGTAAACCTTCAATATATAATCAAAGACGGCAAGCTGTATGTTATTGAAGTTAACCCTCGTGCATCAAGAACCGTACCATATATTTCAAAGGTAACCGGAGTGCCGATGATCGATCTTGCGGTCAGGGCTTCCTTCGGCGAAAAGCTTGAGGATATGGGATACGGTACCGGTATATATAAGGTTTCGCCTTATGTCTGCTGCAAAGTTCCGGTATTCAGCTTCGAGAAATTAACCAATGTCGATACTGCACTCGGACCGGAGATGAAATCAACCGGTGAGGTTCTTGGCATCGGAAAGAGCCTTCAGGAAGCTCTGTTCAAAGGACTGATAGCTTCCGGCTCAAAGATGAAAAAAAGCGGCGGAGTCTTCCTTTCGGTCAGAGATCAGGATAAAAAAGAAGTCGGCGAAATTGCCGAAAAATTCTATAATTTGGGTTTCAAGCTTTATGCGACAGCCGGCACCGCAGATCTCATTAACCGCAAAGGCATGGAAGTCGAGGTGGTCGGAAAAATTCACGAGACCGATGTTTCCTCGGGTTATCAGACAGTTATTAATCTGCTTGATAACGGCTCGATCAGCTATGTAATATCAACATCCACCAAGGGCCGCGACCCGGCTCGCGACTCTGTAAGGATCCGCCGAAAAGCTACCCAGCTTGAGATCCCCTGCCTTACATCTCCCGATACCGCCAACGCCATCGCAGACTCGCTGATGAGCCGTTTCTCCGAAATAAACACCGAAATAGTTGATCTGAATTCGATGCGGGCAAAAAAGCAGAAACTTAAATTCACCAAAATGCATGGCTGCGGCAACGACTATATCTACATCAACTGCTTCAATCAGGAAGTTCAGGCTCCCGAGTCGCTTTCGGTTATGCTTTCCGACCGTCATATTGGTATCGGCGGAGACGGCATTATTTTAATCGGTCCCTCCGATATCGCCGATGCAAAGATGAGAATCTTCAACACCGATGGTTCCGAAGGAAAGATGTGCGGAAACGGCATCCGCTGTGTCGCAAAATATCTTTACGATAACTTTATCGTGCATAAACTGAGAATGAGGATCGAGACCCTTTCCGGAGTCCTCAGCCTTAAGCTGTCAACAATGCACGGACTTGTTTCTCATGTAAATGTTGATATGGGCAAAGTTATCCTCGAACCGGAACGAATACCCGTCAAACTGACCGGTGACAGTATTGTCGACCGTGCGGTTGTCATAGGCGATAAAACATGGAACATTACCTGCGTTTCCGTCGGCAACCCGCACTGTGTTGTTTTCTGCGAAGGCATCGATAAGTTGGATCTTGAAAAGATAGGTCCGATGTTTGAACATAATCCCATTTTCCCGGAGCGTGTGAATACCGAATTCATTGAAGTTATTGACGAGCATACACTGAAAATGAGAGTTTGGGAAAGAGGCAGCGGAGAGACTATGGCATGCGGCACCGGCGCCTGTGCGTCGGCTGTTGCGGCAGTCCTGAATAAATACTGCCCGAAAGGGGAAGATATCAACGTTATTCTTCGAGGCGGCGTTCTCGTTATCAATTACAGCAGAGAAAATGTCTTCATGACCGGCCCCTGCGTAAAGGTATATGAGGGTGAAGTCGAAATATAATATATAATTCAACACAAACCGCTTTATCGCATCAACGCCTTTCAAAAGCACAGGAGGATTAACACTATGCCTGTTGTAGATGATTATCTTCATCTGCTGCCATATTGGGATAAGCTGTCTGAGACGGAAAAAGACTTTGTTAAAGCCAATTCGGCAATTCATTCTTATGACAAAGACCGGGTAATTCAGGGATATTCAGATTCCTGTTTGGGTATGATCTATGTCATAAAGGGTTCCATCCGCGTCCTGATGATTTCCGAAGAGGGAAGAGAAATAACCCTTTTCCGTCTGAACAGCGGCGATTCCTGCATACTTTCCGCCGCCTGCGTTCTCAGCCAGATCACCTGCGATACACAGATGATCGCTGCCGAAAACATCGAAATTGTTGTCGTTAATCCCCAAGCATACAGCAGTCTCATGAATAAAAATCTCGAGGTCAGGTGTTTTACTTACGAGTTGGCAACCGAAAGATTCTCGACTGTTGTATTTGTACTCCAGCAGATTATTTTTGCACGGTTCGACCAGAGACTTGCGGGATTCCTGCTTGAATATTATGACAGAACAGGTCTAAACAAACTCAAAATGACCCAGGAAGCGATAGCTGTAGAAGTTAATACGGCAAGAGAAGTCGTTGCAAGGATGCTGAAGCAGTTCGCTTCAGACGGACTGATTGAAATGAACCGCGGAAGCATTACCTTTAAAGATATCGAAGGCTTAAGAATGCTTATATGAATTAAATGTATGAATAACAAAAAACACCGCCCCCGGTGTTTTTTGTTTTGTGTGACTCGGTCACGGAAAATAAACATTAAATCGTATATAATATAATTAAAGCTTGAGGCATTCCGGATTGTTCAAAATAACATTTCGGAAAAACCCCAAAAAAATGAGAGGTATATTATGAAGAAGAAGATAATTATAATGCTGTCGGTTTTAGCTTTAACTGCTTCATCGTTTTTCTACAGCTGCGGCGATAAGCCGGCTGAAACAGTAGATGCCGGTGATTCGGTTGAACAGGGCGAAACCGCATCTGGAAATGCTGCAGGAAGTGCTGTAACCAACACCGCCCCGGATTTTACGGTCAAGGATTCGGATGACAATAATGTTAAGCTTTCCGATAAATTCGGTAAACCGATAATCGTCAATATGTGGGCTACCTGGTGCGGACCCTGTCTTGCGGAGTTGCCGGCATTCAATAAACTGGCACAAACCTACAAAGACGATATTACCTTTATGATGGTAAATCTGACGGACGGTTCTTATGATACCGTTGATGCGGTAAAGGAATTCGCTGATAATAACGGTTATACCTTCCCGGTATATTACGACACCGAGGCGAATGCTTCCAACGCCTACAGCGTTTTTTCAATTCCGCTGACGATCTTCATTGACGAGAACGGAAATGTAAAAGAACAGCACACCGGTACAATGAGCGAAGAAGTCCTGCAAGGTTATATTGATGATCTTCTGAAAAAATAATGCCTTGTAATGTGACTCGGTCACGGTAATCCTGGCACAAACATGGTATAATATAATACAGAAAGGCGGCTGATACAATGAAAATCACTCTTAACACCGATGAAGAAGTAGTCAGAACCATAAAAGAAGGTCTTAAGCTAAAGGACGGCTACTGTCCCTGCAGACTTGAAAAAACACCTGAAAACAAATGTATGTGCAAAGAATTCCGCGATCAGATTAAAGATCCCGACTTTGAAGGTTACTGCCACTGTCTCTTGTATTACAAATCCAAGGACTGATTTATGAAAAGATTATTCAGTTTAACCGCGATTCTGGTTCTTATGCTTGCAGCGTCTGTCCTGACCGGATGTCAAAGCAAAACTTCAACTGACAATCCTTCGTCTGCAAATATATCCGATTCGTCCGTGACGGATAAATCAGAAACGAAAAACTCGGACGGCTACAGGCAGGTCGATGCCGAGGAAGCCAAAAGAATAATGGACGAGGAAACCGGCTATATTATTCTTGACGTAAGAACCGAACAGGAATACAGCGAAGGGCATATACCCGGAGCCGTGCTGCTTCCCGATTATGAAGTTTCCGAACGTGCAGAGGAACTTCTGTCGGATAAGGAACAACTTATCCTCGTTTACTGCCGCAGCGGCAACCGGAGCAGAGGTGCTTCCGCAGCTCTTGCAAAACTCGGGTATACAAATGTGGTCGAATTCGGAGGTATCCGAAGCTGGCCTTATGACATCGTAACATAATAAATCTAAATTTATGGAGGAAAATAAAATGGCTGAACTCACAATAACAAAGAAAAATTTTGAAAGCGAAGTAATCAATTCTGATATTCCTGTACTGCTGGACTTCTGGGCTTCCTGGTGCGGCCCCTGCAGAATGCTGTCTCCAGTTATTTCCGAGCTTGCCGAAGACTTAGCCGGCAAAGTAAAAGTCGGAAAAGTCAATGTAGATGAAGAACCGGAGCTTGCAGGCGCATTCCAGGTATCAAGCATTCCGATGCTTGCAGTAATGAAAGACGGCAAACTCGTAAAGACCTCGGTCGGATACAAACCCAAAGCGCAGATCGAAGCCCTGCTTAAATAAGTTTTATGGGAATATTAGACTTATTCAAACGCGGTGACATAAATTCCGGCGTTGAGAAATATAAATCCACCGAAGACGCTGTCTTGCTTGATGTAAGAACCAAAGAGGAATTTAAGGAGGGACATATTCCCGACGCGATAAATCTTCCGCTTCAGAATATATCGGCTGTTAATGATATCATAAAAGATAAAAGCACTCCGGTCTTTGTCTACTGCCTTAGCGGAGGCCGGAGCCGCTAGGCATCGGCCGAACTTCAAAGGATTGGTTACAACAATGTATCGGACATCGGCGGAATAAGCAGCTATAAAGGCAAGATCGAGAGGTAAGAATGAAAGTAATTATCGTAGGCGGAGTCGCGGGCGGCGCGACCGCCGCTGCGCGCCTGAGAAGACTTAATGAAAACGCTCAGATTATTGTTTTCGAACGCACCGGTTTTGTTTCATACGCAAATTGCGGACTCCCATATTATATAAGCGGTGTGATAGAAGATCAGGAAAAACTGACACTCAATACCCCCGAAAGCTTCTGGGATCGTTTCCGTGTCGATGTAAGAACCCGTCATGAAGTTATAAATATTGACACAGCAAATAAGACAGTCACTGTCCGAGGACTTGATACCGGAAAAACCTATCAGGAGACATACGACAAATTGCTTCTCTCTCCCGGCGCAAGACCCGTAACGCCAAGAATGCCGGGACTTGACAGTTCAAGACTGTTCACTTTGAGAACGGTTGAAGATACGCTTAAAATAAAGCAGTTTATAGAGGAAAAGAAACCAAAATCAGCAGTAGTTGTCGGCGGAGGATTCATCGGACTTGAAACTGCGGAGAATCTTCACGCTGCCGGTATTGATGTAACGCTTGTCGAACTTCTTGATCAGGTTTTGACAACGCTTGATTTTGATATGGCTTCCTTTATTCATTCAGCTCTAAGAAGCAAAGGAATCAAACTCAGACTCAGATCCGAAGTCGAAGGATTCAACGACACAGAGAACTGCCTCCGGGTCAATATAAAGAACAGCGAACCGATAAACACCGAAATGGTTGTGTTTGCGATCGGCGTAAGTCCGGATACCTCGCTTGCTAAAGCAGCAGGTCTTGAGCTTGGAATAAAGGGCAGTATTCTTGTTAACGAAAAAATGGAAACATCCGCAAAAGACGTTTATGCCGTCGGCGATGCGGTACAAATCAAGCATATGATAACCGGAAATCCGGCACTTATTTCCCTTGCGGGACCGGCAAGCAAACAGGCAAGAGTCGCTGCCGACAATATGAACGGCGGCAACAGCAGATATAAAGGCTCTCCGGGAACATCGGTATTAAAGCTGTTTGATCTGACCGCTGCAAGCACCGGAATTACCGAAAAGGCTGCGAAAGCTGCCGGTTATGATTACGAGAAAATCATTCTTTCTCCTCCCTCTCACGCAACTTATTATCCCGGCGCAAAAACTATGACGATCAAGGTGATTTTTGAAAAGTCAACACTTAAGATTTTGGGCGCACAAATCGTCGGTTACGACGGGGTTGATAAACGCATCGATGTAATCGCTGCTGCTATTGCATTGGGCGCTTCGGCAACGGATCTTATGGATCTCGATCTTGCTTATGCGCCGCCTTATTCTTCATCAAAAGACCCGGTTAATATGGCCGGATTTATTATAGATAATATAGCGACAGGGAAAGTAAAGCAGTTCCATTGGGACGATATCGTTAATCTGCCGAGAGACGGAAGCGTTATTCTGCTTGATACAAGAACTCCGTCTGAATGTTCAAGAGGAATTATCGACGGATTTATTAATATACCGGTCGACGATCTCCGTGAACGGATAGACGAACTAGACAGAAACAAGCCGGTATATATAACCTGCCAGGTCGGAATCAGGGGTTATATAGCCTGCCGCATACTTGAGGCAGAAGGTTTTGATGTTTACAATCTTTCTGGCGGGTATCGTTTTTACGAAGCGGTTATGAAAGAAAAATGCCTTTCTCGGGAAACCTATCCATGCGGAGCTGATAAAAACTGATTTGTCATTAAATACTTATGCGGCAAAAGGAGGTAAGCCATCTTGAGATATGTTTGTCAGATTTGCGGCTTCATATATGATGACGCAAAGGAAAAGGTACCGTTTTCATCTCTTCCGGATGATTGGGTATGCCCTCTTTGCAATGCCCCAAAGTCGGAATTCAAGCCCGAGAATAAACCGGCTCAATCGGCAGCAAATGAGAACAAATCTAAAACAGAAACAACGGCAAAAAACGATAGCAAGCAGGCAAATGATTTTGATTTGAAAAAACTTACCCCCGGACAGCTTTCCGCGGTTTTCTCGAATCTTGCGAGAGGATCCGAAAAACAGTATAAGCCGGAAGAAGCAAAACTTTTTACCGAGCTTGCCGAATATTTCA
>JAAZGC010000088.1 GCA_012511425.1 Clostridiales bacterium
ACGGCTTTGTCGAGCCGGTCGAGCGCAAGGCGATATACAACGTTTTCAAATACATCGACACCTCCCGCTCCGCCGAAATGACCAGCTCCTCGCTGAATATCATCGGCATCGGCGGCTGGTCGGATCTTGTCAAGAGATATGACCAGGCGAAAACGGGAGTTTCCGACATCTACGAAACCATCCCGCAGCTGACTTCCGACCTCACCCGGCAGCTCGACGACAAGATGCTTTTCGACTTCTCCCGCGGAAGCTACTGCGGATTTTTCTGGTCGTATCTGGCATCGGGTCCCGACACGACGATTCAGCTCGAGCAGGACCCCGAACACGGCAATAAAACCGTGCTCCACGCGAATATGTCCTCCCGCTGGCCGGGCGAATACATGGGCATCGGCGCAACGGCGCTCGAAGACACGAAGAATGTAAACAAAGAGACCCTCGCCCTGCACCCGATCCCGCTGGACGGCGCCCGCTACATCAGCTTCGACGTCAAAGTCGACGCGCCGGAAAACGTCAAGGATATCTCTGTTATGCTCTGGACGTCGACCAAGGGAAGCGCTGCCGAAAAAGCGGCTAAATACGAAGGCGTCGCGCAGATAACGGCAGGCGCCTGGACTAACGTGGCCTTCAAGGTGGACAGCCTGACCGACGTCCATCCCGGCGCGGATTCCTTCAAGATACTGATCCGCCCCTCCGACGGCGAAGTGCATGAGGGCAGCTATTCGATGTACCTCCGCCCGGTGCTTGTCTGGACGAAGCCCGCCTCCCGCTTCCTCGCATTTCTCAAGGGGATCGGGATATTCCTTTTGGTAGTCGTCATTCTCGCCGTCATCGGGCTTGCGGCGCTTATCATCCGCCGCACTCTGATTTTAGCCCGTCATAAGGAGGAGCGCGCCCGCCGCCGCGCCGAGATTCAGGCTCAGCGAACCGGCATAATGCAGGCGAACGCCGGCAAAAAACCCCGCCGCCGTCCCGGCACCCCCGATCAGACGGGACTTACTGCCGCAGTTAAGCCGAACCCATACAACGACGCATCCGCACAGACAGGGCAGCAGGCGGCAGCAACCACGGCGCTGCGCCCGGCCGCCCAGAGCCGCCCGACAGGAATTCCCCAATCCGACGGCTCCTTAGGAACCGGTTCTTATGCGAATCAGGGCAATTTCGGGAATGAAAGCGCGCAGACAGGCGAGGGGAACGCCGCAAACACCGGCACCCGCCCCGCCGCCCGGATGATCAACACCTCGACCCGGGAAACCCCCGCCGTCCGGGAAGACCCGAATAAAACTAAGGAATTTCAGTTTCACATAAAATGACCGGCGCATAGCTCCGGTCGCAAGTCAGCGGACGCTCCCGGCGTCCGCTGCGAGTTTTCGCTGCGAGTTTTCGCTGCGAGTTTTCGCTGCAAGTTTTCGCTGCGAATTTTCGCAGCGATTATCGGGTGAATAGCGCCATCGGCGGCAAGGTCACCGGCGAATCGGCGATCAAGCCGGCGTATTCGGGTTTCGGCCTTGTTGTAATGGATCCGACTTACATGTATATCCTTTTCGAGAACGTCGAAGACTGGAACGGCGGTCTCGTAATAGACGACGGACTTTTCCTCGCCTGCGACAGTTCGGTTCAGCTCGGCGTCGTTGCCCGTTCGAACATCTCCTCCGCGGTGATGGGCAACGAAGGTCTGGTGAACGTGTATCGGGGAACGGGACGGGTGCTGATGTCTCCTGTTGCCTAAATTGAATACCGCCTTCGGCGAAACGTCGCCGTCGGCAAGTAGAGTTTTTATTTATGTTTTTTAGGTGGCGATATGACTGTTTCAATCAGATTAAGCGAATCGGAGGCGGCTTTGATACGCAAATATGCGGAAATGAAAAATATGACCGTTTCCGAGCTTGTCCGCCAAACACTGCTTGATCGCATCGAAGATGAATACGACATTGCCGAATACGAAGCCGCGATGAAGGAATATCTTGACAACCCGAAAACATATTCGCTTGATGAAGCGGAACGGGAACTTGGCATAAAATAAAATTCTCTTTCCGATTCGCCGAAAAAGCGCAGAAAAATCCTCTCCCGCCTCCGTCCGTAAAGGATGTGGGCGGGAGAGTTTATATGTTTTTTTAACT
>JAAZGC010000089.1 GCA_012511425.1 Clostridiales bacterium
TATCCCGCGCAGGCGTCGGGCGATTTCTGGCTTGCGAAGGCGGAAAAGGCGGCGCACACAACCGAGGAATACAGCTGGTACAGCCGCTATCAGTACGGCGTAATGCTGCTTTCAATCCGGAGATTTGCCGAAGCGAGGGCCGAGCTTGAACGCTCGATGGAGCTGAAGCCGAACCCCTGGGCGCTTTATTCGCTGGCGCGGCTTGCCGGGTTCAGAGGCGAATACGAACGCGCATCGGCGATGACCGTCGAAGCCGCCGCGATGGCGCCTGACGATATCTCGCTTGTAAAAGCGGCGCTCAAGGCGATGACCGACAGCAAAAAATATTCGTCCGTCACCCGGTTTGTTTCGGAGCTTGAACCGGAAATTGCGGCGCTGCCGCGGATACGGCTCTACCTCGCGAATGCTCTGGTCAAAACCGGCCGCATCGACGAAGCCGATGCGCTGCTGCACGACGGCGGCGGGCTTGTCGTCGCCGACATCCGCGAGGGTGAGACGAGCATCACCGAAATCTGGTACGAAATCGAAGAAGCGAAGGCGAAGCGGGAGAACCGCCCCTTCGACCGTGCGTCGGCAAAACCGCCGGTCATCTTCGACTTCCGTATGCACTGATTTAAACAGCCGAATCTGTAAACACTATGAAAAAAAGTTATCGAAGCTTCATCATAACGGCGCTGATACTGCTTTTCTGCGCCTTATCGATGCTGCTTGCGCTGCAGCGGATGGTAACGGTAAGGCGGCTTGCGGCGATATTTGTCGCCGCCGCGCTGATGCTCGTCATCAACTGGGTTCGGGTGTACAATGACCGGGAAAAGAGCGGCATTTCAAAGAAGCTGCTCGCGGCTTTCGGCGCCGCCAGCTTCATTCCCGCCGCCGCGCTTATGATTTTTGCGGCGCTGATGCTTACAAGGCTGAGCGCCTGACATAAACAAACAGAGGTAAAATAAATGAAAAAACTTGCTGATATCGGCATGATCGGTCTTGCCGTCATGGGCGAAAATCTCGCCCGCAACATCGAATCGAAGGGCTTCACCGTCGCCGTCTTCAACCGCGAGCTTGAGCGGGTCGACGAATTCACGGCGCAGTACGGAGACGGCAATTTCATCGCCGCCTATTCGCTCGAGGAGCTTGTCGCAAATCTCGCAAAGCCGCGCAAGGTCTTCATGATGATTAAAGCCGGCTCCCCCGTAGACGAAACGATAGACAGGCTGCTGCCGCTTCTTGAAAAAGGTGATATCATTATCGACGGCGGCAACAGCCACTTCCCCGACACCATCCGCCGCACCGCATATGTCGAAAGCAAGGGGCTGCTCTATATCGGCACCGGCGTTTCCGGCGGCGAGGAGGGCGCGCTTTTGGGTCCTTCTATGATGCCCGGCGGCTCTCCCGACGCATGGCCTCATGTAAAGCCGATTTTCCAGGCGATCTGCGCCGTCGCCGACGGCTCCCCCTGCTGCGACTGGGTAGGCGAGAACGGCGCCGGACATTTCGTCAAGATGGTCCACAACGGCATTGAATACGGCGACATCCAGCTCATCTGCGAGGCGTATCATATCATGCGGGACTACCTCGGACTTACCGACGACGAGATGCACGAGGTGTTCGAGAGCTGGCGCAGCTCCGACCTTTCGAGCTACCTTATCGACATAACCGCCGATATACTTGCATATAAAGACGAAGACGGCGAACCGCTCGTCGAAAAGATTCTCGACGCCGCCGGTCAGAAGGGCACCGGCAAGTGGACGGCGGTCGCCGCCCTTGACGAGGGAGTTCCGCTGACGCTGATAGGCGAAGCGGTGTTCGCCCGCTGCCTCTCGGCTCAGAAGGAGGAGCGCGTCGAGGCGTCGAAGATTTTAGGTTCTGAAATAACCCGCTTTGTCGGCACCGACGAAGAAAAGAAGGCGTTCATCAACAGCATCAGCCGTGCGCTGCTTGCGTCGAAGGTGGTTTCCTACGCGCAGGGCTATATGCTGATGCGCGCCGCCGCCGAAAGCTACGGCTGGCACCTCAACTACGGCGGAATTGCGCTTATGTGGCGCGGCGGCTGCATCATCCGCTCGGTGTTCTTAGGCAGGATATACGACGCCTACAAAGCCGACCCGGAGCTGACAAACCTGCTTACGACGCCCTATTTCCGGGAGCTTATGGCGGGACTTATCCCCGACTGGCGGCGCGTCGTCGGCGCCTGCGTGGCGGCCGGACTGCCGACCCCCGCGTTCAGCTCGGCGCTCGCCTACTACGACGGCTACCGCTGCCCGCGCCTGCCGGCAAACCTGCTCCAGGCCCAGCGCGACTACTTCGGCGCGCACACCTACGAGCGCGTTGACGCGCCGAGAGGCGAGTTCTTCCATACCAACTGGACGGGAAGAGGCGGCACGACTTCGGCGGGGACTTATAATGCGTGAGCTTGAGTAATTGATTAAGGGGGAAGCTGCTTTCGCGGCTTTCCCTTATTTTGGGCAGAAGCGGGCGGAAGTCCGCGCAGAAATTCGGGAGACTTATAATGAAGGAACTTGACAGAAAAGAAATTGAGAGAATAATCGAAAGCGGGGACGAAAAGCTTGTCGATGAGCTTATCGAGCTGATAAAACACTCCAACGCATCGATAAACGACAGAAAGAGAAAATACACCTTCGGGGACAAAGTCGCCGACAAAATCGCGGCTTTCACGGGGTCGTGGGCGTTTATACTCATTTTTCTCGGCGTGCTCGTGTCGTGGCTGATAATCAATATCCTTTCACATGAGCCTGTCGATCCCTTCCCGTTCATCCTTTTGAATCTGCTGCTTTCGATGATCGCCGCAATTCAGGCGCCGCTTATCATGATGAGCCAGAACCGCGAAGAAAAGCGAAACGAGGAAAAAGCGACGTCGGATTTCTTCATAAATGTCAAAA
>JAAZGC010000090.1 GCA_012511425.1 Clostridiales bacterium
TCCGCCAGGCGGGTGGTGATATGGTCGTTCTGGGCGTTGTTCTTGCCGATCAGCACTTCATATCCGCCGGTCGTCTCGAACACCATCGGCTTCGGCTTCTGCGGCCTCGCCGCGACGTAATTCTTCATCCTCGAAGCGTATCCGCTTTCGTAAAGCTCGCGGCGGATGTCGGTGATGTCGCTTTCCGTCTCGGCGCGGGAAAGCGCGTCGAAAACGGTGTAGATGTATTCAAGCTCCCGCTCGGATATATCGATCTGCTTTGCAAGCTCAACCTCGGCCGTCTTCGCCTTCGCGTATTTTTTGTACCATCGCTGCGCATTGGCGGCGGGGGAAAGCCGCGCGTCAAGCAGGACCGTCACATCAGCCGGCGGGTCTGCCGACCAGTCGGTAAGCTTTGCGGAAGTCATCCCGCGTTCAAGCTTGTAGATATTCGAGATTATAAGATCGCCGTACAGGCGGTATTTTTCCTTTTCGGCGCATTCGGCGATATCCTTTCGCTGAAGGGCGGTTTTTTTCTTTAATCTGGTTTCGGCATTTGTAAGAAGACGGAGGATGTCGGCGGCGCGCTGCTGAATCCGCTCGGTTTTCTCCTTTTCTTCAAAAAAGGCGTCGAGCAGAGTTCCGAAATCCGGCATGGTTTCGACAACCGCCGAGCCGCCGTATTGAATTATCGGCAGATAGCAGTAATCAATCGGCTTTCCCGGCGTTTCAATGCCGTCCTTTAATTCTTTGTGACGAATCAGAGTCGGGGTGAAAGACTTTGACTTAATAATCCCGACGACAAAGTCAAACGCTTCCCAGAGCGCCCCGGGTGATCTGCCGCCGGCTCTGAAAGCGATTTCCCTCGCTACAAGCTGGCTGAATCCCAAAAACTTCGCCTGAATGAACTTGTCCGGGGGAAGATCGGTGTTTTCGTATAATTTGATAAATTCGTCTTTCCCGGTTGTGAGCGGGTCCAGCTTGTCCTGCGGCGGCGGAAGCTCGTACTGCATCCCCGGCAGAATCGGGCGCTTCTGGTTAACCGACATTTCGACTATCCTAAGCGGCGCGATTATTTTGTGATCTCCGTCGCAGAGTATCAGGTTTGAGTATTTGCCCATGATCTCGACGACGATGTATTTTTTCGTCGGATATCCCAGCTCGTCGTAGCCGTCGACGACGATTTCAAGCGCCCGCTCAAATCCGAACTGCCGCACTTCGCTTATCCTTGCACCGACTAAGTGCTTTCTGAGCAGCATACAGAACATCGGCGGCTCCGTCGGGTTTTCGAAGGACATCTCTGTCATATTTATCCGCGGGTTGTTCGAAGATGCGGATATCATCAGCCGCCGGGTCGCGCGGCCGCTGTGAAGCTGCAGCACGATCAGGCCTTTCAGCGGCTGCAGCACTCTTTCAATTTTAGCGTCCGCCGCCGCGAGATTCATCTCATGTACGACAGCGGACATCATTCCAGCGTCAAATGCCATATTTAATCCTTATTTTAAGTAACATGTGAGGTAGTAAGAGCGCCCGACTTCGGAAAAACCGACACGTTCGGCGAGAAGACGGCTCTTTTCGTTTTTGCAGGTGCAGTTGTATTGAACGGTGTCGTTCGTCAGAAGCAGCTCCCGCGACAGCATTGCGATGTTCGAAGCCGCAAGCCCCATTCCCCGGTATCTCGGATGCGTCTCACAGCCGATTTCGGTTGTCTTTTCATCAAAACGCATATTTTCCGCAGCGATCGAAACGACGGCGCCGTCGATAACCGAAGCCGAATAGCGAAGCTGCTCGAGCGCAAGCATATCAAAATCAAAGGTGGTCTTGTTTCTGATTTCGCGGGGATTTATAAGCATACGTGAATCGCCCCGGATAAGCGACAGGTCGATATCCGCCTCATCCTTCACTTCAAGGTTGTGAAGCCAGATATATTTGCGCCTGATATCCGTCTCATATCCCCAGGATGCGATAATCGGCTCAAAACGGTCGTATATCCAGTCAAAGCAGGCGTCGTCAAAGCAGTTTTTCGCCCACTTGCGGGCGAATTCCTCCGCTAAAGCGAGGGTGCTTTCGTAGCAGTATATCTTAAGCCGGCCGTCATTGCCGACGTTGTAATTCAGCGGAACGAGTACGTTGAACCGCTCTTCGATCGGAAAATCCGGATCGGCTTCTATAGTGTATCCGTCAATTCGCATGATGTTTGTTAAGACAGGGCGGGGTTTCCGCCGCAGTAGATGACTCCGTGTTATTTTCTTATTTTTCGCCGTCGTCTTTCGGTTCGGGCGGCTGAAGCTCGGTAAGCGGCGCCGAATCGGCCAGAATCATAAATGCTCCGCCCGTGCTTCCGTCGTCAGAGCTTAAGTACCTGCCTGAGGGAAGTTGGTTTACATTGTATACGAAGCGCCGATAGCTTTCAAAGCAGCGCATTAAGCCGTCGTCCCAATATATTATGGCCTGTTCGCCTTCGGAGTTGAGTTTTACCTCATCCGGCATCGAAAAGGTTATCGGAGCGCCGGATCTTGTGCCATAGCCGTTTTTATACCGGACGGTATATCCGGCGCTGCGGTTTTTCATATCCGGGCGCTGTGAGTATATCCCGGCCGTGAAAGTCGGGCGGCTGTATTGAATAAGATACTTTGCGCGGATATGCCGGCTCAGAAGCGCCGCAAAATTGTCCGCGGCGATAATGTCGCGGGAGCTTTGGTCAGTCGGCTCGGCGGCGCCTGTGTAGCTGTTCACCGTGTGCGTGAACTCGAAATAGCTCTCGACAAGCAGATGCTTGAACTGATTGGGATATTTCTCCGTCGATTTTTTAAGATTTTCAAGGTATTCGTGCGCATCTTTTCTTCCGCGGCTGAGAGAAGAGGAGATATCCGCCGAGGGGTACCTGTCGGTAACGCTTCTTATTATCATCGATGCATATGCGGCGGCGGTTTCGGCGTTTGTCTGCGGGGCGACGCCCAGCAAAAGCAGCGGTTCCGCAGCTTCTTCGTTGTAACCGGCGACAAATTCGAGGAATTTCATGAATTCCTCGCATCGCAGCTGTTCGCAGTCGAAATTAACGGCGATCTCCCGGCACCTTTCAACATCTCTGCGTCCGAGATAGAGGTTCATCAGCTGCCCGTCGGCATAACCGCAGTCGAGGACGATGTATTGCAGCTTATAGTATTTATTCAGATATACCGCGTTCATGCGAAGGCCATCGTAGTCGATCGCGTTTCCGTCAAGGCGCCGGTTCAGAAAAAGCACGTCGTTGCGGCAGTCTTCCCCCCAGAGCTTTGTCAGATATTCGTCGTCCGTCTTGTCGCTTTCGCCGAAAAAGTAAACCGAGCGTTCGAGTGCGAGAGCGTAAATGCGCATATAGCCGTTTATCGAAAGGGAAAAATATAATATCAGCTGCAGCGCAGCCACAAGCAGAACAAATACGATTTTTGACTTTACTCTCATATCTCGGCCCCGGACGGAAATTATCTGAACGCAAAACAATATCTGACATATATTTTACTACATTTAAACGATATTGTCAATCTCAAAAGCAGAATCAGGACAAAAGTCGCAGAAAAAACAAAAACTTCCCGATCACGAAAGGGAAGGGAAGGCAATAAAAAGCAACTTGAAATTCGAAAAACGCATGGATCAGTCTTTTAAGCACCTTGCGGTAAAAGTCCACCGTGTCTCCCTGCCATTCGGCTCCGCAGGATCGGTTTCGACGGAAAGCAGCTCAAATCCGGCTGATTTAAGCAGTCGCCTGAAAGTTTGCATTTCCCAGCATCTTTCGACCTGCCTCTCGTCTTCCCGGATATAGCTGCCGTCCGGCTGTTCGGAAAACATGGTCAGATAAAAGGTGCAGCGGCGGGTTTTTTCGTTCCATTCGTTCGACCAGCCGCAGAAAATCCCGTCCGCTTCGAGAAGAAAGTCGTTATCCGCATAAATATTCTCAAATTTATAAGGCGTATTTGCATCGAATATAAAGATGCCGCCGGGGTCGAGATAGTTGTGCACGAGGGAAAAGCAGCTTTTAAGGTCTTTTTCGGAGAGCAGATAATTCACCGAGTCGAGGGTGCATATCACCGCGCCGACCGTACCGTAAAGCTCGAACGACCGCATATCCTGACAAAGCCAGAGGATATCCTGCCCCGGCGGTGTCCTTTCTCTTGCGATATTCAGCATATCGGGAGATATGTCGCAGCCGATCATGTTGTAGCCCGATGCGGCAAGCTCGACGGTCAGCGCGCCGGTCCCGCAGGCAAGGTCAAGCAGAATTGCCCCGTCCGGCACTCCGAGACGGCGCAGGGAATCCTGCAACCTCAGCGCCCAGGCGGGGTAATCTATCTCCGAATTCAGCGCGTCGTAAAACCGGGCAAGCGCGGTGTATTGCCCGTCAGTTTCCCGGTCTCGTTTTCGGCTCATTTGTGTTCGATGCGCTTGAGAGCGATGATGTAGCCGTCTGTGCCGTATTTAAGGCAGCGGTTCACTCGGGAGATGGTGGCGGTCGAAAGCCCGGTCTGCTCGGATATGTCGCTGTAGATGCGGTTTTCGTTCAGCAGCTTCGCGGCAAAAAAGCGTTTCGACATCTCCTGCAGCTCGGAAACGGTGCAGAGGTCCTGGAAGAAGCCGTAGCATTCTTCCTGAGTTTCGAGGGAAAGTATCGCTTTGAAAAGATAATCTAACTTTTCGTCCCTGATTTTGTCGGACATTGAATTACCTCCTGAATTATACTGGCATATGTTTTTTGAATAATTATCGGCGTTAGAACAGCATTCCGGCAAACTCGACGGCGGAGGCGCCGGAGATGTATTCGCCGATATCCGAAACCGCCGCTTCAACGGTTTCCCTTGTAAATCGCAGTCCGCGCAAACGCTCTTCAATCTCCCGGATATCCTTCCGCCCGAAGAAGTCGCCGGATATTTCGATATCCGAGACATATCCGCCCGAAAGCGAATAATCTATCCGCAGAAGCCCGAAGGGGAAGTATTTGGTCACGCTGTCTTCAAACTGTTTTGACTGTCCCCAGTTCCACTCCCAGCGGCTGTATTTTTCGTCGGCAAGGCGCTGAATCGCGGCGTTTTCTTCCTCCGTAAAGGGGCGGATGACGGCGTCCGGCCAGCTTTTTTCGGCGTATTCTTCAATCGTGGCTTTGAACCCGTCCGCGTCGAGCGAAAGCTCGTAAAGCTGCTTTAAATTGCCGACGCGGGCGCGGATGCTCTTGACCCCCTTGGATTTGAGCTTTGCGTCGTTTACGTTGAGCGCGCCGGACATATGCGACAGGTCGGCGCTGTATAAAAGGGTGCCGTGGTGCATAATCCGTCCGGA
>JAAZGC010000091.1 GCA_012511425.1 Clostridiales bacterium
ATGCTCTCGTAATCCCGCATATCAACCACGCCGTTTGCCGAGTGGATATATCTCGCCGGCGCCGAAAGGGCAAGCACCGAAGTGCCGGAGCGGGAACGCTGATAAGCCGCCGCATCGTTGCTGCCGGAAGCAAGCCGCTTCGGCTGAGCCTTGATGCCGTGTTCCGCCGCAAGGTCAAGCGCGAATTTCACAAAACGCTCGTCGTAAACCGTCGCCGCATCGACGGGAGAAACAAGCCCGCCCTCCCCCTGCTCGCCGATCCGGCTGCCCTGCGGCGCACCGTAAAGGTCGGCGCAGGCCGTAGCTTCAAGTGCGACGGCAAAATCGGGACGGGTATGCCATGCCGATGCGGCGGCGCCGTGCAGCCCCAGCTCCTCGCGGACGCTGAAGGCAAAATAGGTGTCAAATTCCGGCTTCTCCGCCTTAAGCGCGCGGATAATCTCTATCATTACGGCACAGCCGAATCGGTCGTCGAGCGCCTTGCCCTTGACCTTATGCTCCCCGAGCCGGAGAAATTCCGAGTCAAAAACGCCGTAATCGCCGGGAAGGACGTACTTCTCCGCCTCGGCTTTGTTTTTCGCGCCGATGTCGATGTAAAGCGAATCAAGCCCCGGTGCGTCGGAGCCGCCCTGGAGATGAATCGGCTTTGAAGTGATATACCCGGAAATCCGCCGCCTGCCGTCGTATGACCCCAAAGTCACCCGCCGCGCGGAAAGCACCCGGGTGTCGATGCCGCCGAGCGCCGTGAAGCTGAGAAAGCCGTCGTCGCCGATCGAGCTGATCATAAATCCGACTTCGTCCATATGAGCGTCGAAGACCAGGCGCGGGCGGGTATCGCGGTTTTTCCCGTTTATCCTGACTATCAGATTGCCGATGGGAAGAATTGTCATCGAGTCGGCGTCGCCGATCTCGCGGGCGATAAGCCGCCTCACCTCGTTTTCGCATCCCGAAGGGCCGAAAGCAAGGCAAAGCGCCGCCAGAAGTTCAGCGCCCCGGCTCATAACACCGCCTCCTTCGCATTTTTGTACCACAGGCCGAGACCGTCGGGATCGGCGATAAACTCGCCTAAAAGGTCGCCTGTGTATTCGATGTCTTTCGTGTCGATAACTTCCGAATAGGTGTGCATATTCCGCAAGGGCAGCGAAACAACCGCCGTCGGAACCCCGCCGAGGGCGATATTGACTTCGTCGGCGTTGGTGCCGGTGCTGCCGGCGGCGATGACCGTCTGGAACTTCCGTTCTTTTTTCTTTGCAAATTCGATGAGCGCGTCGGTGAGCGGCCGGTCGGTCGCGCCGGAGATTGCTATCATAGGTCCTTCGCCCGATTTTCCGGTACTCGATCCGCCGACCCCCGGCTGAGCCGCGAAATCGACGTCGAGCACGAAAGCCGCATCCGGCATGACGTTTATCGTGCCGACCGCCGCGCCGCCCGCACCGACTTCCTCTCCGGAGGCAAGCGAATAAGCCAGATTCCACCTATGCTCCCCGCCGTTTTTCGAAAGATATTCCATCGCCCGCAGAACGCAGGCGGCGCAGGCTTTGTCATCGAAGGAGCGGCCGACGGCGGCGCTTCCGAGCAGCCGCCCGAAGCGGGGACGGAAAGCGACGGGATCGCCTATCCCGACGATCTTTTCAAGTTCGGCGAGCTCATATCCGGTATCGATCAGAAGATCGCCAATCTGCGGCAGCTTTCCTCTCTCCTCCTCCGATGTGAGGTGAGGCGGGGTCGACGCGACGACTCCGGGTATAGTTTTGCGGCCGAGTATCAGCACATCCGCCGCCGGAAGAATCCTTGCGTCAATGCCGCCTATCGCCGTAAAAGTCAGAAATCCGCCCTCGTAAAGCCCGGTTACAACGCCGCCGATGTCGTCCAGATGGGTGTCGAACATCAGAGTCGGCGCCGCCTCGTCGGGGCAGCGGCGGGTGAAGATAAGCCCGCCCGATGCGGTTTCGGCGCAGTCGTCGAAGAAGGGCAGAATCAGCCGCTTCGCCGTCTCGTGCGCCCTCCGCTCAAAGCCGGAGATACTCTCCGTCCCGCAGAATTCGTGGAGAAATTCGATTATATCAAGCATATTATAGAAGACACCTCCGAGATTAAAAAATATAAATTCGGAACAAATTCGCCAGAGTCAATTCCCCCTCGCCGCGCCAAAGCTCCTTGGCGCTCACAGGCAGTCACTTTCCTCTCGCAACTCTCGCCGCGCCAATGCTCCTTGGCGCTCACAGGGGAGCACTTTCCTCTCGCGACTCTTGCCGCGCCAAGGGCGCCGGTGTGGGCGGCGTAGCTTACATTAACTTCATAGCCGAGCGTCTCTTCGATTATCTTCCGCCAGATTTTGCTGTTCGACGGCCCTCCCGCCATCGCGGCGGAGGAAAAGCGCAGTCCCGAAGACTCGGCAAGCGCGTCGAGGCGGTCTTTAAGAAGCCTTGCGGTGCCCTCCATCAAAGCGCGGGCGACATTTTTCGGCTCACAGGCGGAGAAGTCGCGGTCGGCGTCCTCCGTCGGGTCGATGACAAGTCCCCCGCAGCCGGGCTCGGCCTGCTCGGCAGCGGCGTCGAAATGCTTTGCGCGGTTGGGAGCCGAGCTTACGTATTTCGTTACGATTTTATCGATTTTCCCGGCAACCGACTCAAGGCTGAACATCCCGCCCCAGGCGCCGCCGCGCATAGTCTCGAACGGATCGCAGAGCAGCCGCTCGCGTATAACCGTCTCTTTTTCGTTTATCGGCACGAACACCACCCAGGAAGTGCCGCAGGAAAGCAGCAGCTGTCC
>JAAZGC010000092.1 GCA_012511425.1 Clostridiales bacterium
TCCTCATTCTTGATATCGATACCCTCCGCCCGGATCATCTGGGCTGCTACGGCTACAAAAGAAACACCTCTCCGGTTATTGACTCGATAGCGGAAGAGGGAATGCGCTTCGACAGCTATTACTGCCCCAATGCTCCATGTCTTCCGTCCCGCGCATCCCTCGTTACCGGACAATTCGGCATCAGAACCGGCGTCGTCGGTCATGGCGGAACCGCAGCCGATCCTCGCCTTGAGGGATTTTCGCGCGGTTTCCGCTCGAAATATTCGCATAACTCCCTTTTCAATCTCTTCCGCCGAAAGGGGATATATACAGCCTCGGTTTCCACTTTCGCCGAACGGCACAGCTCCTGGTGGTTCAATGCCGGACTGAATGAAGTCATCAATCTGGGTCTCGGAGGCGGAGAGACCGGCGAAATGGTTACCGACGCCGCACTTTCCTGGCTTGACCGCCATGAAAAGGACGATAACTGGATGCTTCATCTGAACTACTGGGATCCGCATACCCCGTACCGTACCCCGATGAGCATCGGCCGTCCGTTTGAAAACGAACCTCTGCCTCAGGACTGGATCGACGAAGAAGTCTTCGCCCGTCATAAAAATCATGTAGGACCGCACTGCGCAAACGAGATCGGAATGTGGGACGACAGCCACCCGAAAAACTGCCCGCGTCATCCCGGAAAGATAGACGATCTCGACGGTGTGAAGCGCTTCATAGACGACTACGACACCGGCATTCTGTATGCCGATATGCAGATAGGAAAAGTGGTCGAGCGGCTCAAAAAATCCGGCATCTGGGAAGACACTGCGGTCATTATTACCGCCGACCACGGCGAGAATATGGGAGAGCTGGGGCTTTACGCGGAACACGGCACCGCAGATGAAATAACCTGCCGCATACCCATGATAATAAAATGGCCGGGGATGAAAACCGGCGTCGAAAAGAGCTTCCATACAAATGTCGACCTTGCGCCGACTTTAGCCGAGCTTTTCTCGCTCAATCCCGTCGGCGGATATGAATACGACGGCGTAAGCTTCGCGCCGGCGCTGCGCGGGGAAGCTTATGAAGAACAGGACGGCGTGGTCCTAACCCAATGCGCCCATGTCTGCCAGCGCTCGGCAAGATGGGGCGACTGGCTCTATATCCGGACGGTCCACGGCGGATATCATCTATTCCTGGAACAGATGCTTTTCAATATAAAAGACGACCCGCACGAAACGAATAATATCGCCGATAAATTCCCGGAAATCTGCGCCGAAGGCGCCCGCCGGATTCTTGTTTGGGAGCAAAAAATGCTGACCCGTTCGGCTTATGATTACGGTTATCAGGGCGACCCGATGTATACCGTACTGGCGGAGGGCGGTCCCGAGCATTGCCGCGGTGAGCTGCTCGGATATATGCAGCGGCTCCGCGAAACCGGCAGGGAATGGGGAGTAAAGGAACTTGAGCGTATTTACGCCCGCGATCTAAAAAGAGAACTCAATAAATAAACAAGAAAGAGGCAACGAAAATGGCTGAATTCAAAACCTTTCTCCGGCAGGCGGCAAACGTAAGGCCGTCTGCGCGGCAGATCAGAATGCTGGATACCGGATTTTATGCATTTGCTCATTTCGGAGTCAACACCTTTACCGACCGCGAATGGGGAGACGGTAAAGAAGACCCGGGTATATTTAATCCTGTCGATCTCGACTGCGATCAGTGGTGCGAAGCCTTCAAAGCCGCCGGCATGAAGGGACTTGTTCTGACGGCGAAGCATCATGACGGCTTCTGCCTCTGGCCTTCGAAGTTCACCGAACACAGCGTCAAAAACTCTCCTTTCAAGCGCGATGTCGTTAAAGAAGCTGCAGAAGCCTGCGCCCGCGCCGGACTGAAATTCGGCGTCTACCTCTCTCCGTGGGACAGAAATTCTAAATACTACGGTTCCGATGAATACAATGTATACTACAGAAGTCAGCTTACCGAACTTCTGACCGGCTACGGGGAAATGTTCCATATCTGGTTCGACGGAGCCTGCGGAGAAGGTCCGAACGGCAAGAGACAGGTATATGACTACGAGTCATATATCGAGCTTATCCGCCGATATCAGCCGAATGCGACGATATTCAACGACGGCGGCCCGGATATCCGCTGGTGCGGCAACGAAGCCGGCCATGCGCGCCGTTCCGAATGGGCGGTAGTCCCGAGCGAACTTTGCTTCCGCTCGGAAATACAAACCGAACCGGGTCCGCTTTGCGGAGACCTGTCTCATATGTATAATTCGGATGAGGAAATAGGCGGGCTTCCGAATATTCTTTACTCAAAAGGCTTGGTATTTACCCCCTCCGAAGTCGATATGTCTATCCGTCCCGGCTGGTTCTGGCATGAAAACGAGGATCCGCATCCGCTCAGCCGCCTTTTCGATACATATCTCAATTCGGTCGGAGGAAATACAACATTTAATCTTAACTGTCCGCCGGACCGCCGCGGTCTGATTGACGACCGCGATGTAGAGCGCCTCGCCGAGCTCGGTGCACTGCTCCGCAATGAGTTTTCAACCGATCTTTGCGCGGGAGGTACGATAAAGCGTCTTGAATGGAACAGCGAAACTCAGGCAAAGTTTGAGATACCGCTTGATCGTCCGTCGGATATCAAATATATCGAAATTGCCGAAGACATCGTTCAGGGACAGCGCATCGAGCTATTCCGGATAGAAGCTCTCAACGAAGCCGGAGCGCCTGTCGGCGGATACAGCGGAACCACGGTCGGCAACCGCCGGATAATAAAGATGGGAGCGAAGGGCGTTGCAAAACTCAGACTTTTCGTGACCGCCGCCCGCGGAGAAGTGCAGCTCAAAACTTTCCGTGCGTTCTGACGGCAATCCTCTGACAATATATTATACGCGACAAACAATTAAAACGGGGTGTAAATCATGTCGAAATTTACCGAGCCCAAAACCGGGTATGATCTGCCCGCATATGAGGAATTTAAGCCGGATCGCTTTGATTATACGGCGACGCCGCAAACCGGTCTTGAAACCATTCGTGATGAGATTCGCGCAAGACGTGAAAGCGGAGACGCATCACCGGTAAATGTCAAAATCGAAAAAGGCGTTTACAGGATAGGCGGCATCGACTTTGACAGCCGCGACTCGAATGTCACCTGGTTCGGAGAGCCGGGCGCCGTAATAATCGGCGGCGTTATGCTGGATAAATCCGCTTTCTCTCCCATTGAGGGAGAGATGAAGGAACGCCTCAGCGAAGAGGCAAAAGACAAGGTACTCGTCACCGACCTTAAAAAAGCCGGTCTGACTGCCGACGACTGGGGTCAGGTAAACGCGATAGGCGCCTTTCATTCCGCCGGCAAATACGACAACGGCAGGATCGGGCTTACCGCCGAAGTCTTCTGCTCCGACCGCAGAATGCGCCTTGCCCGCTGGCCGAACGAAGGCTGGGATCACCTCTGGGACGTTCTCGACATGGGCGAGGTATCCGAGTTCCCGCTTCAGAACTATTTTCCGGAATGGAGTACAAAGCGCAACCCCCGCGGCGGCACATATATCCTCAGCAGAGAAACGAATAAGTATGTCAAAAGATGGAAAACTCTCGATGACGTCTGGATTTACGGCTATCTGCGCCACGACTGGGCGGATTCGTCTTCTCCCGTAAAGTCGATTGATCCGGCGACAGGCGCGCTTTGTCCCGAATATGTTTCTTCCTATGCCGTAAAGCGCGATGCGCCGTTTTATTTCTACAATGTTTTCGAGGAGCTCGACGTTCCCGGAGAATACTACATCGACCGCGAAAACGGACTGCTCTATATCATTCCGACCTCCGACGACTTTACAATCGAAATCTCGGTGCTCAGGCGCCCGCTTATCGAAGCGAAGGATATCACCGGCTTTACTCTCGCCGGCGTCGAGTTGAAATGCTGCCTTGCAGACGCAGTTTCGATCCAGGGAAACGGCAACACCGTCCGCGACTGCTTTATCAACAACGTCGCTTCATATGCCGTCAGGATCAACGGTTATAACAACCTTGTAAAAGGAAACGAGATAACGAGAACCGGCACCGGCGCAGTCAGCATTGCGGGAGGAGACAGAAACACCCTGACTCCGGGCAATAACATAGCCGAAGACAACTATGTCCACGACTGGGCTGAGGTGCAGGAGATGTATACCCCGGCGTTCAATGTTCAGGGAGTCGGCAACA
>JAAZGC010000093.1 GCA_012511425.1 Clostridiales bacterium
TCATTGTAGCTGTCTCCGACGGCTATCGTGTCGAATCCTACCGATTGCAGCGCCTTGACGGTCGAAAGCTTGCTGTCCTTTATCCGCATCTTGTAACCGGTTATTTCACCGTCCGGAGCGACCTGCAGCGAGTTGCAGAAAATTGTCGGTCTTCCCAATTTTTCTATCAGCGGCGCGGCGAATTGGGTAAATGTATCGCTTAAAATGACTACCTGAGCAAGAGTGCGCAGCTCGTCGAGGAACTCCACGGCGCCGTCAAGCGGGTCGATCGTTCTGATAACATTTTGGATTTCCGAAAGCCCGAGACCATGCTCTTTAAGTATACTTAGTCTCCAGCGCATAAGCTTGTCGTAATCAGGCTCGTCGCGGGTGGTGCGCCGCAGCTCCGGAATCCCGCTCGCTTCGGAAAAGGCAATCCAGATTTCCGGAACCAAAACTCCTTCAAGGTCAAGACAGAAAAGATGCATTTTATCGTTTTTCCTTTATATATAATAATTACAGCCCGCCGAACGACCCTCCCGCGCACGGCGCAGCCTTGAATATTATACCAGAAACCGCCTGGAAATGCAACAGCCGCGAAGGAATTTAATAAAAATCAGCGTTATTTGTTTCACGGCATACATTTGTTTATATCCAGTTTTAATTTCGGTGGTATTATATATATAAGTCTTATACGAGAGGAAAATATATGGATATTCAGAAGCCGATAATCGAGATCAAAAGCGGAGACGACATTGAAGGCTGTTATATATTGAAAGATTCCGCTGTACGCACCTCATCCACCGGCAAACCGTATTTTGCCGGCAACATCGCCGACAAAACCGGACAGATGGATATTAAAATGTGGGATTACTCGGGGCCGCTCACTCCGTCCGATTCCGGAAAGGTTGTCAAACTCCGCGGAAAAGTCTCGGAATACCAGGGCTCGCTTCAGATGATAGCGTCTCAGATTGCTTTGCTGGCAGAGGGAGAAACCTACGACAGATCCGCCCTCACCGAAACCGCGCCGATTGATATCGATGCCGCCGAAAACGAGATACGCTCTCTGATAGCTTCGATGGCAGATATCGAATACCGCTCGCTTGCCGAGTATGTTTTTGAAAGACAGGCGTCGGCGCTCCGGCTGATACCGGCGGCAAAGAGCGTGCATCATGCATTCCCCGGCGGTCTTCTGATGCATACGCTGAATATGCTTCGAATCGCGGATTTTCTTGCGGGACTGTATTCGTCATTTGTGGACAGAGATCTGCTGCTCTGCGGAACGCTGATGCACGATCTGGCAAAGCGGGAAGAATTTTCGATCTCCGACCTCGGTCTTGTCTCGGAATACACGGTTGAAGGCCAGCTTATCGGTCATCCGGTTCTGGGCGCCGAGGAAACCGAGAAGGCCGCCGCCGAACTGGGCGTCGGTTACGAAAAAACGCTGCTTTTAAAACATATGCTGCTATCCCACCACGGCAAACCGGAATTCGGCGCGGCGGTAGTTCCTATGACGGCGGAAGCGGAGCTTCTGTCTATGATCGACCTTACCGACAGCCGCCTTGAAATATACAGAACCACGCTTGACTCGATCGAACCGGGCACCTTCAGTCAGCGGGTTTTCGCGCTCGACAAAAAAGTATACCGGCATAAATGAGGACTGGAAATGGCTGCGGAATTTATTTACTGTCATAAAGTTCAGTATTACGAAACGGATCAGATGGGAATCGTCCATCACTCCAATTATATCAGATGGATGGAAGAAGCGAGGTGTGCCTGGCGTTACGAAAAAGGCTTCGGGCTTGAAACCTTTGAAAAGGTCGGTGTGGTATCGCCGGTGGTTTCGCTGTCCTGCAGGTATATAA
>JAAZGC010000094.1 GCA_012511425.1 Clostridiales bacterium
CAATACCCGTCAATGAAATTATTCGGCGTTGTTGTATCTGCCGATAAAGAGTATCTCTCCGGTCTCGTTGTCGCGGATAAGATAGGTAAACGGCCTGTCGCAGATAAACTCGATCGGTTTTTCGGGACCGGGCTCCATCATCGATGTGGCGCGCACAACTATCGCCGTCGCGGCGGCGGCTTCCGTCCCCTTTTCGTCGACATCGACATTGGCTTTGTGGATAATCTCTTCGATATACATATTGCCGGCGGTTACCATCGGCTTGAAATCCGCCTTTGAGGGATCAAAGCAATCGACGGCGCCGAGCTTCTTCATGATATCGTTCAAGGTAAAAGACGATGCGCTCGATATCTTCGGAAGCGCCAGATACAGAAGGGAATCCGAATATTCGGCTTCGCTTATAAGCTTTTCGACATCGCCTTCGTATTCGCCAAGAATCAGCAGCATCGAAACCGCCCCGCCTTTGTACGGCATCACGGCTATCTGCGCGTCGCCGCTTTCGGCATACTCGAAGTTCTCCGTCTGGTGCATGAAATCAATATCTTTTTCATCGCCGTTCTTTGAATGGAAAACCTGCTTGTAGGTGCTGCTTTTATCGAACTCCTTTTCCCAGTCGGCTTTGAGATAGATTGTGTCGACAAGCGCCGCATCGAATCCGTTGTCGGATATAAGATCCTTTATCCTGCCGTGAGTTTTTTCGCTGACCCAGGCGTTGACCTTTGCGACTGCATCGGCCGCAGTCACTTCCTCGACCGCCGCATCGAATATTTCGGCGCAAAGCTTTTTGTAGCTGTCGCTGAATTCAATGCCGTTCATGGCGTCGGTATTGAGCCAGAGCGAATCGGCGGTTTCGAGGGTAATTTTGTCGTTGGTCTTTACCTTTTCGCGGAAGATTGCGGCGTATTCGTTCGCCGCTTCAAGATCCTTAACTCCGAGCGCATCAAGCAGCTGGGTTTTGGTTTCGCCGTCGGCTCCGTTCGCCGCCATAAGCAGCGCGGTATAGATCGAATGCGGGCTGAGAAACCAGTTTTCTTCGTCGTTCATCTGCCCGGCGAGCTTCTGCGCAAAGCTTACATATTCGGCATCAACGCCGGTTTCGGGGGCATCGGTAGTTTCGGGCATTTCTTCCTCCCATGCTTCGGTAGTTCCGTTTATAAGCCTCGGTACCCTCGGTTTCGTTTTTGCCATCGAAGATACGACCGCAACGGCGGATATAACGACTGCCGCCGCGAGTATTCCGGCTGTCATCTTAATTTTGTTATTCAAAGCGTTCTCCTTTAAAATGCGATGCTTTTTTATTTTCGGGTTTCATGCATTATGACGCTCCGCGAAAATAAAAGTTCCATGCTTTTTTCGGTTGACAAAAATCCGGCTTTGGTATATAATTGTAAAAAACGAAAGGACGGCAGATAAAATGAAAATAGATATACACAATCACCCGATGTGGTATAACTACACCGCCGAAAGATTCGTCGAAAATATGGATAAATACGGCATAGACAAGACCTGCCTTTTATCCTGGGAGGCTCTGCCCGACGAATACGACCCGTCATACAGTCACATACTCCCGTTTTCGAGGGAGAATCTGGCGATACCTTTTGAATACTGTATCTCCTTTGCCGAAAAATACCCCGACCGCTTCTATATCGGCTACTGTCCCGACCCGCGCCGGGAGGATGCGATACCAAAGCTCGTTTCGGCTTATAATACCTACGGCGTCAAAATCTGCGGCGAGCTGAAGCTGCGGATGATGTATGACAATCCCGACGCCCTCAGGTTTTACCGCAAATGCGCCGAGCTGGGACTTGCCGTGCTGGTTCATATCGACTACGAATTCCCGGCGGCGTCCTCTCATCCCCGCCCGAATTACTGGTACGGCGGCGGCATTGAGGCGTTCGGCCGCGCCTGCGAAGCCTGCCCGGAGACGACCTTCATCGGCCACGCCCCCGGCTTCTGGGCTCATATCTCCGGCGACGGAAAGGCGTATAAAGAGGCGTATCCGCTGGGCAAAGTGGAGCCGGGCGGGCTTCTGCCGCTATATCTTGACAAATATCCGAATCTGATGTGCGACATATCCGCCGGTTCCGGCTGCCGCGCCCTCACCCGCGATCCGGAGCACGCCCTCGGATTCCTTACCAAGTATCAGGACAGGATTCTGTTCGGCCGCGATTATTTTGATAATCAGCACGTCGAATTCCTCGAATCAATTCCGCTGTCGGATGAAATCAAAGAAAAGATATACCGCAAAAACGCCGAAAGAGTGCTGCATCTTAACTGAAACCGGCATGAAAAAATCCCGGACGGATTGCCGTCCGGGAAAAGTTCGGATATTAAAGCTTGCTTACGATATCTTCGGTTTCGGAGGCTATCATGTATTCCTCGTCCGTCGGGATAACATACACTTCAACATGGGAGTTGTCGGTCGAAAGCCTTACTGTATTCGGCTGGTGATGTGTCACGGCGTTGAGCTTGCGGTCTATCTCGATGCCGAAATACTGCATATTGGCGCAGGCGCGTTCGCGAAGCTCCGGGTTGTGCTCTCCCATGCCAGCGGTGAAGACGACGGCGTCAAGACCGTTCATCGCAGCGGTGTAGGCGCCGATAAACTTCTGCACCTGATATGCCATAATCGAGGTTGCAAGCACCGCGTCTTCCTTGTGATCGGGATCATTTTCAGCGATCGCTCTCTCAAGGTTGCGGGAGTCGGAGGAGAAGCCGCCGGTAACGCCGAGGAATCCGCACTCCTGGTTCATGTATTTGTCCATGCGGTCGGGGTCGAAGCCCTCGTTCTTCATGATGAAGGTAACGATAGCCGGGTCTATGGCTCCGCAGCGGGTTCCCATCATGATGCCGTCGAGCGGGGTGAAGCCCATTGATGTGTCGACGCAGACGCCGCCCTTGACGGCGGATATCGAAGCGCCGTTGCCGATGTGGCAGGTGACTATCTTCGTATCTTCCCGCTTCATGCCGCGGGTCTTCTGAAGGATCTTTATCATCTCGTTTGCGACAAAGCGGTGGGAAGTGCCGTGAGCGCCGTAGCGGCGAATCGAATACTTCTCGCGCATTTCCTTCGAGATCGGGAAAGTCGAAGCCTTCTTCGGGATGGTGGTATGGAATGCGGTGTCGAAAACGAGCACCTGAGGCACCTTCGGCATAACCTCAAGGCAGCCGCTGATACCCATAAGATGCGGTGGGGTGTGCAGCGGAGCGAAGGGAACGCACTTTTTGAGCTTCTCAAGGACTTCGTCGTTGATAAGTGTGCTTTCAAAGAAATACGGGCCGCCGGATACGATGCGGTGGCCGACCGCTTCGATCTCATCCATCGTTTCGATAACGCCGGTTTCCTTATCGGTAAGGTAATCAACGAGGATTTGCGTGGCGACGGCGTGGTCTTTCATCGGGATCTCTTTTGTTATTTTCTCACCGCCTTCGCCCTTGCGGTGTTCGATGTTTCCGTCGATGCCGATGCGCTCGCAGATACCCTTCGCAAGGACCGCTTTTGTCTCGGTGTCGAACAGCTGGTACTTGAGCGAGCTGGAACCCGCATTTACAACTAAGACTTTCATTTCAAACCTCTGTCATATTTTTTATTGGGGCAGAGCCTCGCAGGCCGGACCCGCCGAAGCTGTTAAAATTAACATCCGCCAAAGCATATTATTGCTATTATACTACAAATCGGCTGTGAATTCAAGACAAAAAGGTTAAATAAGAATGGAATTAATTAATATCTCACAGACATCTCCGGCAGCCGCGGTCATAGCCGAGTTCAATCTCTTTCATAACGGCCACAAAATACTTCTCGAAAAGATAAAAGAATCACTTCCCGGTGCCCCTGTCGCCGCCGTAATGAGCGGCGGATACGTCCAGCGGGGGGAAGCCGCCGTTATCGACAAATACCTCCGCGCGAAAGCCGCCGTTTTATGCGGATATGACCTTGTGATCGAGCTTCCGCCGCCGTGGAGCATATCTTCGGCTTCGGATTTTGCCCGCGGCGGGATAGATACAGCCGTCCTTTCCGGGATTTTCAGCCATCTCGCCTTCGGCTGCCGCGGCGGAAGCGAGTATATAAAGAAGACAGCCGAAATCATGACCGGAGAAAAATTCACGGCGCTTTCGGAGGAGTGCGCCGCCCTTGCCGACGGCAGCGGAGTGCCGTATATGGAGGTTTTATCGGACAGGTATGAAGAAGTCTTCGGCGAACCTTTCCCGCGTTCCCCCAACGATATCCTCGCAGTCGAATATCTGAAATGTCTTGACGGAAGTCATATAAAACCGCTTTTCATCAGCCGGGAGACCCATGACAGCGCGACGGAATCGAGGCGGCTCTTCTTTGCCCGCGACTTTGAAGTACTGAAACAAGCCGTACCGGCGGAAGTCTTAGATCCTTACAAAACCGCAAAACCGATGTCGCTTAATATCGCTTCGGCGGCAATACTTTATAAACTTCGACGGCTTGATATCGACGAGGCGGAAGCGCTCGGAACTCACCCGCACGGCCTGCCCTCCCGGATAAAAAAAGCCGCGAGGATTTCCGGGGATTATAACGAGCTGATAAAACTTCTGCCGACAAAGACCTATTCCGCCGCCCGTCTCCGCCGCGCGGTGCTGTATCTTCTTTTCGGGATAACAAGAGAGCTTGTCGAATCGTCCCCGAGACACATAAATATTCTGGCATCGTCGGAAAAGGGAAGAGAGCTGATAGCAAGAATTCCGAAGGAGGTAAAAGTGATAAGCCGTCCGGCTGAACTTAAAAATCTTGCGAAAACCTCGAAAACAGCGGCGCTGACAGTCCTTTCGGACGAATTCTCCGCGCTTTGCGCATCCCCCGCGTATGACGCAGGATGGGCGCTGAAAGCGAGACCTTATTTTGAATGACAGAGATAAATCGGCGCCCCGAGATTTCGGGACGCCGTTATTTTTATCAGAAATAACCGATCACATCGCCGAGGTCGCGTTCGGCGGTGATATATATGACATAGTCGGGCTGGAGCTTCTTCACTTTATCGCGGTCGAAGCCGTAATCCCACATCGCGACATAGTCGCAGACGCTGCATCTGTCCTGGAACATATCGTAGAGGGCGATGCCGTAGCTGTCGCGGTGGACAATCATCTTCGGCAGATCCGGGTTGTCGTTTTCGAACACCTTTGCGGCCGGCGTCGTCGAATGCTGCATAAGCAGGTGATTGTCAGCGGTAAACTTCTGGGTGGTTTCGGTGAAGGCGTAATCCGCCTTGACTGCAAGCTCGCGGCAGAGGATGGTGTCGAAGGTCAGATAATACGGCATATCGCCGCCGTCGCAGGCGATGGTGTAGAATCCCATCTCGGTGAAGTCGCGGGGAGCCGCCGCCGGGAACGACTTGGCAATATAATTGAAAAACTCGGTATATGCGACAAAGGCGCCGTATTCCGTCCAGTGCGAGTCGGTTTTATGGAAAAGCTTGAGCGGATCGGTCTTGTGCGCAATAAGCGCTTCGGTGGTATCTATTACCGTTGCCCCGCCGGCTTTTACCGCTTCGACAAACTGTGCGGTGCGGGTTTTCTCCGAGCGCTTGTACCTTTCGGGAACCGTCTCGGGGTAAACCGTCATCGAATTCGGGACGAGGAAATAGATAAGCTCACCTCCGGAGGTGTCTTTCAGATATTTGACCCTCTGCGCCGTGACTTCGGTTATGTGCGATATCTGTTTGTCGGAAAGAAGGTTTTCTCCGAGCCAGTCTTCGAGCGCCGAAATGAAATGCCCCTGCGAATCGAGACCGACGATGACTTCGTATCTGTCGTCGCGGATTCCCGTCGCCGATCTGTTATACGCCACCGGCAGGGTGAAGGGATCGCTTTCGGCTTTGCCTTCGACCTGGGCGTAGACCTTAAGCTCTGAGCTTCCGAACGGGAATATCTGAACCGATCCCATAAAATATGTTCCGTCGGCGTTGAACTCAACATCGTGTTCACCGCCGCGGACTATGATGCGGGCGTCCTTTTCACAGCTTCCGGCGAGAGCTATGTAATCGGGTTCGGTGTTTATCTTGCTGGAAACCTTCGGTCTTGCCGTTTTCTCCGAATAAGTCTTCGTGTCGACGGGTATAACCGAGCTCGGGGTGGTGTCGGGCAGGGTGGTTACCTCGGTCGTTGTCTCCGCAGTCGTTACCTTTGTCGTGGTTTCGGCGGTGGTTTTTGCTTTTGTGACAGGCGGGTCTGTTTCCGCCGGGACCGAGTTGTATTGGATATTACAGGAAATTGCGGGTATCGCTAAAATAACAATTGCCATAATGAATGATAAAATCTTCATTGTCGTCTGTTTCATCTGCGGCTCCTGAAAATATATTTAGCCTTTTCGGTTACTTATGTCCTGCAAATTTTTGCCGGGCATAAGTAACCGTCAAAAGCCGGGTCTGGGGACCCGGCTTTTGCAATTTTGGTTGAAGTTTAAATTCAGATCTCCGGAATAACGATCTCGATTTCGCGGCCGAGCTTCGCGGAACGGCCGATACCGTCGATGATAGCCTGGTTGTAGAGAATCTGGCTCGACGGAACGGGGGAGGGACCGCCTTCTTTTACGGCGTCGAGGAAAGAGCGGATCTTTCTGTCGAAGAGTCTCATCTTGCCCGGGTTCTGGAGTATCGGAATAACGGTTTCTACCTGGGTTCCCGCAACATCGGAATAAATCTTCATCGGGCCGCCGACGGTGCCGTTCCAGCAGTCGGTGGAAGGAATGCGGAGACCGCCCTTCTTGCCGAGGATGATTGTGTCGCCGGGGGTGTCAAGGTGCATTGCCCAGGCAATACGGAAGTCAAGGATTATGCCGCCTTCGAGACGGATGAACGCCGCCGCGAAATCGTCGACCGAGAAGCGCTTGGCATCGAATTCCGACTGATAATCGGTTGAGGTTCCGAAGAAATCGGAGGTATAGCCGGTTACGGTAAGCGGCTTCGGATATCCGACTGCGTTGAGCACCATGTCGAGAGAGTAGCAGCCGATGTCGCCCAAAGCGCCGACGCCTGCGGTCTTGTCCTCGATAAAGGTGGAGTTCGGAATGCCGCGGCGGCGGCCGCCGCCGGTCTGGATGTAATAGACTTCGCCGAGAACGCCGGAGCGGACGATCTTGCCGATCTGCTGCATATTGGCGTCAAAGCGGGGCTGGAATCCGATCGAAAGCACCTTGCCGGAAGCCTTTTCTGCGCGGCAGATTTCAACTGCTTCGTCAAGAGTTACCGACATCGGCTTTTCAAGCAGAACGTGAATTCCGTGCTCGAGAGCGTAGATGGTCGGGGCAGCGTGCTGACGGTTGTAGGTGCAGACGGAAACGGCGTCGAGCTCTTCGTTGTCGATGAGTTCCTTGTGGGACGGATAGAAACGGACGCCTTCAACGCCGAAACGCTTCATGAAAGCTTCGGCCTTGCCGGGGATAAGATCGGCGGCGGCGACTACTTCTACGTCGGGCATGTTCTTATACGACTGGATATGAGCCTCGGCGATCCAGCCGGTTCCTATAATACCGACTTTCAGCTTTTTGCTGGTGTCGATCTTTGCGGTCTTGTCGACCGTGGGAGTAAACTGGCTAAGTACTTCATCTGCCATGAAATTCACCTCATACATAAAAATAATAGCTTGTAAATCGGGGCTTTCCGGCTTTCCGGGAGTTCCGCCGGCCGATTTCGGGACTTGATTCATCCCGAACGGCTGACCGGAATTTGACCCGCATCCGAGCCGGAAAAATTTTATCCCTTCTGAGAGATTATATCATGCCGGGAGATAAAATGCAATAGATAAAAAGAAAACATTCAGCATTATGACACAATGAACAATATTTACATCGAAAAAATGTGATAAATAACGAAAAGTCCGTCCGTCAGCTGTTTTCGGTCATCGCCTTCCATAATGCGGCGTAAAAGCCGTTCTTGGCGAGAAGCTGTTCGTGGCTGCCCTGCTCGACCACCTTTCCCGCATCCATCACGAGGATTATATCGGAAGATTTAATGGTCGAAAGGCGGTGCGCCACGACAAAGCTCGTCCTCCCGCACATAAGATCGGCAAATGCCCGCTGAACCAGCAGTTCGGTTCGGGTGTCGATATTCGACGTTGCTTCGTCTAAAATAAGCATCGGCTCGGCTCCTCCGTTTCGATTTCGCGCCGCCGCAAGCATGACCCGCGCGATGCAGATCAGCTGCTTCTGACCGCCGGAGAGGGAGTCGCCGTCGTCTATCACGGTGTCATAGCCGTTTTTGAGCTGACGGATGAACGGAGAAGCCATCGCCCGCTCCGCGGCCTGCTCGATTTCTGCCCGGCTGACTTCGCCTTTGGCGCCGTAGGCGATGTTTTCGGCGACGGTACCCCGCATCAGCCAGGTATCCTGAAGCACCATAGCGTATCTTTGCCGCAAATCGCGCCGGTGTATCGAATAGGCGTTGCGCCCGTCGGCATATATATTCCCGCCGCGGATATCGTAAAACCGCATCAGCAGGTTGATAATCGTCGTCTTGCCGCATCCGGTCGGACCGACTATCGCGATCCGCTGTCCCGGCTTTGCTTCAAGGTTCAGCGCTTCAATCAGCTTTTTGTCGGGAGAGTAGCTGAAACTTACGTTTTCGAGCGAAACTTCGCCGATTTTTTCGGGAACCGCCGCTTCGAGCGGTTCCGTCGGGTCGTCTGCGTCTTCAAACGGGGTGTCTATAAGCTTAAACACCCGGTCTGCCGAGGCGAGAGCCGCCGTCAGCTGTGCGGCGATGCCGGAAATTTCGTTGAAAGGCTTGGCGTATTGGCTTGCGTAGGCGAGAAACATGGTAATCTGCCCGACCGTCAGCCCTCCGCCGCAGGCAATCAGAGCGCCCGTCACTCCGACTGCCGCGAACACGAAATTGTTCACCAGCCTTGTTGAGGGATTTACCAGCGCCGAGTATACCTGCGCCATATAGCCGCATTCATACAGCTCCGAATTAATCTTTTCAAAGCCGTCGCAGGCGGCTTTTTCGCGGCCGAAAGCCTTGACAAGCCCCGCCCGTCCGACGTATTCGTCGAGATATCCCGCCATATCCGCCTGAGTCGCCGTCTGGCGGCTGAAATACTTGTAAGAGCCCCGGGCAATTACGGCAGCGACCGCAATAGACAGCGGCGTCAGCAGTATTACCGGCAATGACGCGCGGGCGGATGCGCGGAGCATGAAAACAAGGGTGCCCAGAATCGTGGCAACGCCGGTGAAAAGCTGAGTAAAGGCGTGCAGCAGCCCGTCGGATACATAGTCGATGTCGCCGGTAACGCGATTGATGAGTTCTCCCGAGCGCGAAGAATCAATGACCGACAGCGGCGCGCCGGTAATGCGGGCGAACGCTTTCAGCCTCAGCTCCCGCGCGCATCGGAAGGTAATGCGGTTATTGAAATATGAGCTCAAAAGTCCGGCCAGAGCAGATGCAAGAATGCAGACTCCGAGTTTTACAAGCATCGGAGGAAACGCCGAAAGCGCCACCTTTCCTTCGCCGATGCAGAGGTCGATTATATCTCCGGTCAGAACCGGTATGAAAAGGGCGGACAAGACCGAAACCGCGGCGCAGACCATCGAGAGGGCGAGCCAGCCGGAATGCGGCCTTATGTATTCGATAAGCCGCGGCAGCGTCGGGCGGGCGGC
>JAAZGC010000095.1 GCA_012511425.1 Clostridiales bacterium
ATGCGTCGGTATACTCATACAGTCTGTTATTCTGCGCGGCCGGGGTATCTTTAAGCAAAGGAGCCATATCATAAAGCGCAGTTTTTCCCGGCATAAAGCTCGGTGTTGAAGTATATAGGATTATATCCGCCTGTTCGGCGTAAACAAGAAAGTCTTCAACAGATATATATAACGAGTCTCGCCCCAAACCCTTTAACAGGTAATCTCCGTTGACTTCGGCGACGATTTTAGCGAGCCAGCCTTGTCCGTCAACAGCTATAACAGTACCGTCATAAATATATGCCATTAAAATTTTCGGAGCTGCAGCTTCGGATGTTTTTGTTATTGTTTCCTCGATGTCAGCTTTGATTGCGGCGACATAATCAGCTGCAGCCTTATCTTCATTGAAGAATGTAAGGGTAAATTTCAACCATTCCATTCGAGCGAGCGCGGTTAACTCCATGTATTCATTGTTTACTGCGTAATTGATGCCGAGTTCCTCAAGCTTTGTAATAATGTCCGTCTGCGGATAGCTTCCGGTGTAAACGAACACGATATCCGGGTCCAAAGCGGTTAACTGTTCGTAATCAGGGTTGCCCATTTCGCCGCCGATATTGATTATCTTACCGGAATTCATTCGCTCAATTACCTGCGGAATGTTTGAAAAGCTATATGAGTCCGCATTTACTGCGGCAATTCTATCCCAGATTTCCTCGCTGCCGGCTGCTCTCAGGCAGCAAACCTGAGTAGTTGACAGGAAAACCGCGCGTTCTATCGGTGTCTTTATTACCGTCTTTCCTGCATATTCGTCGGGAATTGTTTCAAGAGTTTTGGGAACTAATATAAGCTCACGGTTTTCTCCGTCCGTGACTCGCTTAATTCCCTTTTCAAGCTGCTCGATTTTAAATGCGGAAGTAAATTCGGCATCAAGGCCTTTAATCTTTCCGCCGTCCCCGCAGGAAACAGCAAGCAAGATTAAAACAGCAGCGAATGTCGCCGAAATGATAAATTTAAGAATTCTTTGTTTCATTTATTGTCTCTCCTTAATAAGATTAATATTTTTTGTGTTAAGGCATCATATGTTTGAAAATCGGAAACACTTAGAACCGGCTTATTGATTTTGTCAGCATAATCTAGTAAGATACTGTTATACTTTGTTACATCATTTCTTATAAAACCGCTGTCTACTATAACCGTACTATTCTCTATTTCATTTTTGGCGGATGAGAGTATTTCGGGAGTGAATTCAGTATAAGAGGGGGCTTTTGCAACATAGCTGCAAATGACACTGCATATTACTGCGTCAACATCGGTTTCATGCATTATACCGCAGCTGACCCCAATCCCATGTCTTGCAAGTGTTCTTGCGAGACCGTATACGCTGTCTCCGCAGCCGACGATGAATACCTCTGCCGGTTCCGGTCCTTTGATTTCCAATGATCCGAGTGTTTCGCTGAATTCCGCGTTGTTTACGTCAAAGAGTTTGTTGATATCACCGCTCCCGATTACGACTTTGGGAGGACCGTATGCGGTTATCTCCCCGTTTTTAACGGTTATAATGTCATCACAGTATTTCAATGCAAGATCGACGTCATGAAGCGACATCAGCACGGTCAAACTGTTTTCAACGGTAAGTGCGGTAAGAATCCGCATAACTTCGATTTTGTGGCTGATATCAAGATGACTGGTCGGTTCGTCAAGTATGATAAGCTCGGGTTGCTGAACGATTGCCCGGGCGATCATTACCTTCTGCTTTTCACCGTCTGACAGTTCGGAACAAAACCGTTCACGCAGATCATAAGCTCCGACCCTTAAAAGCGCTCCTTTGACAATTTCATGGTCTCTTTCCGAAAGTGTTCCGAAATATCCGGTATACGGCGCGCGCCCGAAGGAAACAAGCTCATAAACGGTGGTAAGGTTCGGCATCTCCGAACCGCTAAGGACAAGTGATATTTTCTTGGCGATTTCAGATCGTTTGATTTTCTTAATGTCTTTCCCGTTAAGTTCGATGTTGCCATGCAAAGGATTTATTAAACCGGCTAAAGTATGAAGAATAGTACTCTTTCCCGCTCCGTTCGGTCCGATAAGGCATACCATCCTGCCCCGTTCGACATCAAGTGATATATTGCCGACAACCGTTTTTTTGCCGTATCCGACACTCAACTCATGGGTGGAAAGGATATATTTATTCAAAACTTCCCTTCCTTCCCGCGCTTATTAAGAAGCAGAAATACGAGTATCGGCGCGCCGATAACCGAGGTCATCGCACCGAGCGGCAGTTCATACGGCGGCAGCAGCGTTCTTGATGCAAGATCGCATATTCCGGACATTATAGCTCCGTATAAGCAAGAGGCAGGTATTATTATCCGGTTATCCTGCGTTCCGAAGATCAGTCTTACTATATGAGGAACAGCAAGCCCGATAAATGAGATTGGCCCGGCAAATGCGGTTACTGCCGCGCAAAGAATTCCCGAAACGGTTATAAGAGCGGCTCTGAACGGCTTTATTGCTATGCCCATTGAACGGGCGTATTCTTCTCCGAGCAACATTATGTTCAAAGGTTTTGAGAGCAAAAAAGCCAAAAGTATAAACGGCAGGATAACTATATACATCAGTGTGGTCTGCTGCCATGAAAAGCCGGAAAAACTGCCCATCGTCCATATGACAAAAGAAGCCAGCCTCTCCCTGTCGGCGAAGGCGGTCATTATCGAAATTGCCGCCGAGCATACATAACCGAACATCATGCCGATTATCAGCAGCGTCGTAATGCTTTTTACATTCTGAGATGCTATTACAACAATTGCGCTGACTGCCATCGCTCCGACAAAGGCTCCCAAAAACATACCGGTATTTCCCAATGAGGTTATTCCCAGCCTGAACCCGATAAGTATTACCATACCGGTAAACAAACTTGCTCCCGAAGAAATCCCCAAAACATAAGGCTCAACTATCGGATTCGAAAAGAAAACCTGCAGGAGTATACCGGATATTGCCAGAGCGGAACCGCCTATCAGGGCTGCACTGGCACGAGGCAAGCGAATGTCCGTTATGATTTTATGATAAACGGTTTTATCGACTGAGTCGGAAAATGATTTTAGAACTTCGGATAATGGAATATTTACCGATCCCAATATTATATTTAAAATAAACACGGCTGCGGCGCCTGTCAAACCAAGCAACAAAAGCAGCACGGTTCTTTTCGTTTTTCCGGTCAAAGCAATCACCATAAAGTTAAAATACAAATATATTATAAATTATTCCGGAATATTTTTCAATAATACTTATTTGTCATTTTTGGAGTTTATTCGTTGTGTTATATCATGCGACAATAAGATCTCCCCTCCGTTTTCAAGCAGAAGGGAGATTACACGTTATTTTATGATTTCTCCTAAGGTTTCACCGATCGGTTTATTGATTAACAGATCGGCATCATCGTCATATGAAGTCGGAGATTTATTAATGATAACAATTTTATCTCCGTTGAAGTATCTGACAAGACCGGCTGCCGGATATACCGCGAGTGATGTGCCTCCGATTATAAGCATATCGGCGCTTTCTATCGCATTTATGCTCCTGAGCATAACGCGGTCATCAAGCGGTTCCTCATAAAGCACTACATCGGGCTTAATGATTCCGCTGCAGGAATCGCATTTCGGTACGCCTTCTGAATTAATGATATATTTCAAGTCAAACTTTTTTCCGCAGGACAAACAATAATTTCGTTCAACTGAACCGTGCAGCTCATGAACGGTTTTGCTACCTGCCGCCTGATGCAGTCCGTCGACGTTTTGGGTAACTACCGTTTTAAGTCTGCCCTCTCTTTCGAGTTTTGCCAGCGCAATATGAGCTTTGTTGGGCTTTGCATTCGGAAAAATCAGGTGTTTTTTATAGAAATCGTAGAATTCATCCGGATGCTCATCAAAGTAGCTGAGGCTTATCAACACCTCCGGCGGAACCTTATAGCCTTTTTTGTTGTATATACCGTCGCTTGAGCGGAAATCCGGGATTCCGGATTCGGTCGATACCCCTGCTCCTCCGAAGAAGACGATATTTTCGGAGGAATAAATCATTTCTTTCAGTTTCGCAATTTTTTCATCCATAATCATTCACCGGTTTTATACACATACTTAAATCTGCCCGAAGGCGCTGTATCTCCTTTGATATAGAAATCCATAATATCGCCGAACGGAATATTGTCTGTCCATTTGAAACCGATAGCAAAGTCATCCGAATCAACTCCTAACATTGATTTCGGGATTTTAATTGTCATTGTATCGTTATGGACTTTGTATTCGACTTCACAAACGGTTTCGGTAGTCCCGTCGTTTCCTGAAAAGCGTTCAAGAATTGCTTTGTCAGCTCCCGGCTTTGTTTTATTTACAATAAAATCAAAGCTTTCCCAGCCGGAAAGAGTGTTTATATCGGCATCGATATATAGATTCATCCAGTTGTCATCGGTATAGGGTGTTATCTTATTGCCGCATCTGACCAGGAAATAGAAGTATTCGTTATCACGCGCAGCCTGAGCTTCTATGATATCGTTGCGTCCGGAGGCGTCTTCATATCTTATGCCTCCGTAACCGGAGGCGTCTCTGTCGCCGGTATTATTCATATACGCATAATACAGCGGTTTTACATCTGCCCATTGTGCGCTGACATCAGATGAATAAATATCAATGGTTTTTTCGCCGGATGCCACCGGAACAGCTCTTGCGCCTTTAAATCTACGGATATAATTTACCAGCTGATAATAATAACTGTCTTTTAGTTCTCCCTTTGTCGGTTCGATATCGCGGCTGAATGTCTCGTCGAATTCATCGGGAAAAGCGTTATCTACCGATGCGGCGTTTCGCTTCCCGTTTGCGTCATGCGGCCAGAACTCGTATCTTCCGGCAATCCATTCGTTCCATCCGGTTACAAATACTATCCTCGGGTCAACACTCAAAGCAAACTCCCATTGTTCGGCGAAATTACCTCCGCGGCTTTTTGCGTTATCGCTTTCATCATAACCTTCGGTAGTATAAGTTCTTCCGAAAATGTTCTCGCCGTTCATTGCGGTCAGACCGACCTCAGCACTCCAGTTCTGGGCGACGCCGACTGTTGTCATCTCCGGCTGAAGATTATCCCGATAAGTGTAATAAAGCGCCTGAGGTGTCGTTGAAAGCCATCCCCATCGAGCATTGTCCGAACTTCTGGCATAATAATCCTTCGCATTATATACCGGTTCGCCGGCTCTGAAAGTAAAGAAATCGTATATTTCCTTTTCGAGAGGGTCGTTTTTGCGATTTGTAAGCGAGCTTCTATATGCCATCAGCATCGGTTTTCCGTCAAGGTAGAACCAGAGGTCATGATATTTCCCGGGGCGGTATATGTCGGTATAAAGAGATTTAAGCTGAACCGCTGTATTGTCTCCGGCGGCAAATGGGAGCATGAAACTGATCTTCGGAACATTAACTCCGTCTTTCCTTGCCTGTTCAAATACCTTGAATATGGTAAGATAACTGGCGCGCCAGGTAAACGTACCGTTGGTGTTGTCCATGAAGATAACATCAACTCCCGCATCGGCAAGCAATTCTGCCTGGCGTCGGATAACCCATTCATCGGTAGTCAGATAATGGCCGTATATCGGTTCATCCCAGAAATAAGTAGTTGCAGCGGTTGGCCAGAGCTCACTTTTGTAATCGTTTTTAATTTCCGGATGCTGCTTCAGGAATTCGGTAACATTGAGCGGAGTTCCTCTGTCACTGTTGTGCCAGTCCCAGTAGAACATGGCTACTATTTTATCTTCTTTGAGATCCCCGGCTTCGGCGTTGCCGCAGAGTGTTCTTCCGAGGGTATCGGTAGCCGCCCAGGTGTCGGGCATGGCGTCTCTGACCTTCAGTATGTCATTCTCGGGAATAATGTATTCCGGAGGCGCAGTATGAGTTCCGTCGATTCTCATATCGTTTATAACCTCGGCAAACGGTTCCGGTGTGTCAGTTGAATACCCGATTTTCAGCTGCAAATCCCCTTCACTGATAAGTCCGGTATCATATATAAGTCCTCTTGACTCATGACTTGGAAAAACCCAGGTTCCGACAGGCCCTTTAGTGTCCTGTATGGCGAAGAAATACTCACCGGCGGGCATATTCTCGAAAGATAGCGTATATGTGGCGCAATCGACGATATCCGTGAATCTTTCCCATGCAAGCGGAGCGTTTGTAGTTGTGGTTTCAAAGTCACTGTCCCAGCGGTAAAGCGCCAGAGTAGCTTCTGAATCAGTCTGACACCATGTCGGCAGACAATAGCTGAAACTGTGGAAAGACTCTGTACAGCTGATTCTTATTCCGTAAATTTCGCCTTCGGATACCTGGTGAGTGCTTTTTGTTGATTCATCCATAATATAAGCCTCCACTTCGAATGTAGCTGATATTTTTGTTTTCTCGGGCACATTTGCGGTTGTATCTGAATTGATTTCCGCAGTATCCGTCAGACTTTCGGAAGTCAGCGACACCTCAGTTTGTTCGCTCTGCGAGCAGCTGATCAGAATTATAATAAACAAGGCGGCAAGAGCAAAGGATAATATTTTTTTGTTATTCATGTTTTTTGATCGCCTCTTCAAGCGCCTGCGCGAGCTGATCGGGGCAGGAGGTCGGTTTAAAGCCGCATTTTATTCCACGGCATGCTGCAATATAGTCTTCTGCCTTCATTCCTTCGGCGAGTGCCGTGATTCCCTTCAAATTACCGTCACAGCCGCCTTCAAATACTATGTTTTTTATTATGTTATTCTCATCGAGATCAAACTCTACTTTGCGTGAGCAGGTCATTTTATTTTTATGCACGAAATGCATTGTACAGTCTCCGTCTAAAATTAATATATTTATGTATTCAATTATATCATAACGCGCTCGATTTTTCAACCGAAAAAATAAGATCCCACCATTGAGGCGGGATTTTTTACAAAATTATTGGATTTTCTGTTCCGGTGATATTTCAGTTGTATTCTGACTTGAGCCGCTTTGATTGCCAAATGCGTTCATATACTTTTGTGCTTTCCGAAGTTTTCTCTTATTACTGCTTTTGATAATAGCTTTCACGATAATTACGATTAATGCTATTATGAGAGCCAATACGAGCAATGTAGGAATTGCGAACACGAGTCCGACTGCAAAATTCTGCAGCCCTGCGGCAAATCCTCTCCATGAATCGACGAATGCGGTTTTGATTCTTCCACCGAAGCTGATGGGAGTTTTGATCTCCAAGTAGTTTACTACTTCATCAAGCTGTATAGAAAGAGTTGCGTATTCAACATAACCGTCATATCTCTGAAGCATTGAATAGTAGCTTTCGATCTGATATCTTACCTCAGATAGCTTGTCCTCTATCTGAATCATATATTCAAGATCTTCGGCTCCGCTGAGCATTTCCTCAAGGCGGGTTTCCTGCTGTTGCAATGATTTCAGACGGGCATCGGCGTCGTAATAAGAATCAGTGATATCCTGGCTTGAACGCTCAATTTTCCTGACATTAAACGTTTTTTCGAGTGAATCGACTGAGGAATCAAGCGATTTGACGGGGATCCTGAGCGTGTAATAAGCGGTTCTGTAACTGAAGGTTTCAGCATAATCAAGCGGCTGACCGGAAACGGTGGAGCCTTCTATGTATCCGTTCAGATCTTTGCATAACTGTTCTATGCTCTTTATCCCAGAATCAAAGTCACGTGTTTCAAGAGTCATATTGACGGTATAAATAATCTTGCGGTTCTGAACAGTACCGGTTGAAATCGTTGATTCTGCATCTTCAGGTGCTGAGGAATATTCATACTCACCGTAAGAGTTTTTGACATCATAATCGGAGATAGCCCCTGAGGTTCCGTTATACATTTCATAGCTGCCGTCGCTTTTGCTGCCGGAACTGCAGCCGTAAATGAGTGCGGAAAGAATGAGCAGAACCGTTAATATTGCGATTACTCGATTTTTCATGACTTCTACTCCTTATATATGGTATTTTTTTGGGAACATTATTGCTTGAGTTTTTCGAGTGCCGTTTCGATACCCGTAAGCTTATCCTTTGCGGCCGAAAGCTTGTTTTTCTCGGATTCAATTACATTGGCAGGCGCCTTAGAGATAAATCCTTCATTTGAAAGTTTCTTTTCGGTCCTTTCGATGTCGGTGAGAATCTGGTCGCGCTCTTTATTCAGGCGCATACGTTCGGCTTCGAAATCGATCATATCGGCAAGCGGAATAAAGAAGGTGGCGCTGTCGGTAACAATCTGAATCGCATCATTATCTGAATATTCAGATTTAACCTCAATTTCGGAAGCCGAAGCAAGCCGCTTGAAGAAGATACCGGTGTCATCGTTGAAGGTATCGGTAAATTGAGTTACAACAGTCAGCTTTGTCTTACGTCCGGGAGCGACGTTCATTTCTGCCCGGCGATTTCGGACAGCTCTGATTGCCGTTATAATACGGGACATTTCAATTTCTTCATCCGGGAAGTCTAAGCTTTGGTCAACTGTCGGATATTCGCTTATCATGATCGATTCGCCTTCATGAGGCAGGCTTTGCCAGATTTCTTCGGTTATGAAAGGCATAAACGGATGCAGCAGCTTTAAAGTATTCGAAAGAACATAGGTTATGCACTTCTGTGCATCTAAATCACCCTCGGAAAGACGAGGCTTCAGCAGTTCGATATACCAGTCGCAGAATATGTTCCAAATGAAATCGTAAAGCTTATCACGCGCGATGCCGAGCTCATAATTCTCGATATTGTTGGTAACTTCGCCTACAAGCCGGTTATAAAGTGAAAGAATCCACTTATCTTCAAGCTTCAGCGCCGACATATCCGGCAGCCCGAGGGTGTTGAGCGATTCGGTGTTCATCCTGACAAAGCGGGCGGCGTTCCAGATCTTATTATTGAAGTTACGGGCTGCATCCATCTTCTCATACGAGAAGCGCATATCGTTTCCGGGGGCGTTGCCTGTTGCAAGAGCGAAGCGAAGAGCGTCGGCGCCGTATTTTTCGATGACATCCAGCGGGTCGATACCGTTCCCCAAAGATTTTGACATCTTTCTTCCCTGCGCGTCTCTGACAAGTCCATGAATAAAGACGTCCGGGAAAGGAATTTGTTCCGTATTTTCTATCCCCATGAAAATCATTTTTGAAACCCAGAAGGTAATAATATCATAGGCAGTAACAAGAACGCTTGTAGGATAATAATATTCAAGATCGGCAGTCTTTTCCGGCCATCCAAGAGTCGAGAAGGGCCATAAAGCCGAGCTGAACCAGGTATCGAGCACATCGGGATCCTGAACCACATTTCCGGAACCGCACTTCGGGCAATCGGTTATATCGTCTTCCGAAACGGTCATTTCTCCGCAGTCGGAGCAATAATAAGCGGGAATTCTGTGCCCCCACCAAAGCTGACGAGAAATGCACCAGTCGTGGATGTTTTCCATCCAGTTGAGGTATATTTTAGAGAACCTGTCTGGAATAAAGCGGATCTCGCCGTTTTTGACAACATCAATCGCCGGTTTTGCCAGCGGAGGCATCTTTACAAACCACTGCTTCGAAGCCATCGGCTCGAGCATCGTTCCGCAGCGATAGCAATGGGCCACATTGTGAGTGTGCTTTTCGATCTTAACGAGCAACCCCAGTTCTTTAAGTTCGGAGATTATCTGTTTCCTTGCTTCAAAGCGATCCATTCCGAAGAATTTGCCGCCGTTTTCGTTGATTTTGCCGTTGCCGTCAAGAATCAACATGGTTTCAAGATTATGTCTTTCACCGACATAGAAGTCATTAGGGTCGTGTCCGGGGGTTATCTTAACGCATCCGGTTCCGAATTCCTTGTCTACATATTCATCGGCAACAACCGGAATCTCCCTTTCGATGAAAGGTAGTATGAGGGTTTTGCCTATAATATCTTTGTATCTTTCATCTTCCGGATTAACGGCAACCGCGGTATCACCGAGCATTGTTTCGGGACGGGTTGTGGCTATTGTTACATATCGGCCTTCCTGATCTTTAACCGGATAATTGATATACCAGAATAAACCTTCGATTTCTTTGTGTTCAACTTCGGCGTCGGAGAGAGCGGTGTTGCATTCGGGGCACCAGTTGATTATTCTGAATCCCTGATAAATAAGCTCTTTATTATAAAGCTCAACGAAAGTCTTTTTAACCGCAGCCGAGAGAGTGGGGCTCATGGTAAATGCTTCCCTTTCCCAGTCGCAGGAGGAACCGAGTTTCTTTAACTGCTCGATTATTCGTCCGCCGTATTTTTCTTTCCACTCCCACGCAAGCTTAAGGAATTCCTCGCGGCCGATATCATGGCGGGTAAGCCCTTTTTCCTCGCGAAGGTTCTGCTCGACTTTAATTTGAGTTGCAATGCCGGCATGGTCGGTTCCCGGTAGCCAGCAGACGCTGTATCCCTGCATCCTCTTTGTACGGATAATAATATCCTGAAGAGTATTATTCAGTGCGTGTCCCATATGCAGCTGACCGGTTACATTCGGAGGCGGGATAACTATCGAAAACGGTTTCTTTTTTTCATCCGGTTCGGCATGAAAATAGCCTTTTTGTGTCCAGAAGCTATAAAGCCGATCTTCAAGTTCATTCGGGTCATAGGTTTTTGGAAGTTCTTTGTTCATTTTGGTATCCTTTCTTGTTATGGGTCATTTTAAAATAAAAAGTCCCGGCGGCAAAATGCCGTCAGGACGAATTAATCGCGGTACCACCTGACTTCACGCAGTATGCGTGCAGCTCAAACCCATCTTTATATTAATGGTTCCCCGAATTTGTACGCTCGGGAAAACGCTTCGGCTCCCAGGCGACCTTCATTCCGTTTTTTCTGTCCCGCTTACACCGGGTGCGGGACTCTCTGAAAGAAACTTCGGAACTACTCCTCATGTTCAACGCCGATAAATATTGAATTTTATTAATTATACCATGCAAATTTGATTTTGTCAATATTATTCAGAGAATTTGTTATGATTGACATAAAAATAAAAGACATAATCTTGACAAATATATCGATCAGTGGTATCATATATTCAGAAATAGTAAAAGCCGACGCAATCGCATCGGCTTTGGTGGAGATGAGGGGGATCGAACCCCTTACCTTGTGACTGCCAGTCACACGCTCTCCCAAATGAGCTACACCCCCGGGAAGTTTCGGTTCAACGTTAGATATTATACCACATTGTGTGAGATTTGTCAATAGTTTTTTGGAAAATTAAACATTATACAGCCATTATACGGTGCGAATAAATACAGAGAGGTGTATTATGAGTGACAAGACCGGCAAGATAATAAAAATTGATGTTGACAGGTTCTTTAAGGACAATGTCAAGACCGAAGGAGATGTTTATTACTTTAACGGCTCTTTCGGTGCATTAAATTGTTCTTTTTCAAAGGGGACATTGTTTGATACCGATATTTCTGCGGATGACTGGCTGGTTATGGATTTGACAATCGGCAGTTGTTTTTCTGCTGCCGTAAACTGGAGTTTCTTTGAAGATACCGGTAAATCGATCAATTTCCGGATGGGGCTTTTACCTAACATAAAGACGAGAGTTGCGATACCCTTGAAAGTGCTTAACGGACAGTCTGTTTTTCTTCCGAGAACCCCGGGGAAGCTTAAAACGGTAACTCAAGGGTCTCCTATTGATATCGCCGGACTCAGCCGCTTCTCGATTTCCGTTCCGAAAGCTCCGAGTCCTTTGAGTCTGAAAATACACGATATATTTATCTCTGATACGGAACCGGAATATCCGCTTGAAGCCATTGCTCTTGTAGATGAGCTGGGTCAGAAGTGTTTTTCCGACTGGCCGGGTAAGACAAAGGGTGTGGATGCTCTTTTAGAAAACGCAAAAGCCGAATTATCGGCAGTTCTGCCGCCCATGGAGGGCAGGAACAGATTCGGCGGTTACACGGGGATCGAATTTGAAGCTTCCGGATTCTTCCGTGTCGAACATGACGGTCGGAGATACTGGCTTGTGGATCCCAACGGAAATGCATTCATTTCGGTAGGTCTCGATTGCGTCTCGATTGACGGAAATGCAAACCTTAACGGGATCGAATGTCTGACATCTTCTCTGCCGCCGAAAAACGAGATCGGTTGGACAAGTGACGGCCGCTTCTTCAGCTGGCATAAGAGAAACCTCTATACGGCTTATGGTGAAGATTGGTTCAATATCTGGGCTGACAAGACAAAGAGGAGGCTTGAACACTGGGGCTTCAATACGATTGGAGCCTGGTCTGACTATGATTATATAGACCGCGCAAAGCAACCGTATGTTTATATATTCAATAATTACCCCAAAACGGAGAAACGCATATTCCGTGACTTTCCCGCTGTATTTGATCCTGCTTATACCGAATCTGCGATAAAATGGGCGGAGCAGATAAGACCAAGGAAAGACGATCCTTATATGATAGGATTTTTCATGCAGAATGAGCCTGCATTTGCTTTTGTTAATAATATAAACCTCAGCGAAATGCTTATGGCTAATCCCAAAAAATTCGCTTCAAAAAAAGTTTTTATCGATAAACTGTCTGAAAAATACGACACTGTCGAAAAGCTGAATACAGCCTGGGGAGCTTCATTTACGGATTTTGCCAGTCTTCATAATGCTTTCAGAATAGAATGTATGAGCGAGACAGCCCGACGCGACATGCTTGACTTCACATACTATTTAATTCATCAATACATCAAAATTCCTGCCGAAGCGCTAAGACGAGTAGACTCCAACCATCTCAATTTAGGGCTCAGATGGGCGTGGCTTTCAAGTCCGGCGCTTGCCGCAGGTTCAGAATATTTCGATGTTTACAGCTTTAACTGCTATTCTATGGATCCTTCCGAAGCTATTGAAAACACGTTGAAGATCATTAAGAAGCCGCTGATAATCGGCGAATTCCATTTCGGAGCTCTTGATCGCGGTATGGATGCCACCGGTTTGAGAGGGGTAACCAGCCAGAAACAGAGAGGCGTGGCATATCGTTATTATATGCATAAAGCGGTTTCCCACCCATACTGTCTCGGTGCTCACTACTTCACTCTGAATGATCAGGCGTATCTCGGCAGGTTTGACGGAGAGAATTATCAGATCGGTCTTGTTGATGTCTGCGACAGACCGTATGATGAGTTTATTGATGGTGTTATTAAGACGAATCGTGAGATATATGATATAGCTGCGGGAAAGCTTCTCCCCACCGATGTAAAGGCAAAAGAAATAGAAGCTATATGTTTCTGATAAAAAGACAGTCACGGCGAAAAACTGTGACTGTTTTTTAATTATGTCTCCGAGACAAACTTTTTCCACTTTCCGTGAGCCATGCAGCAGAATAATGTGCCTGCAGCCGCAATTACTGCCCATACAATAAGGGTAACGGTCCATCCGAAATTCTCTGAAATCAGAGCGATTCCATAGGTTGAAGCTGCGGCGCCGATATATGTAAAACAGTTGACTATTCCCAATACGGTTGAGACTTTGCCGTATTTTGCAAAGTGAGGAGGCACCCTTGATATCAGCATCATGTTTACGCCATGCATTGAACCTACTATGAGTGCCATACACAACACCGAAATCATCGTGCTGATGTTTGATATCGGAATCAGAGCAATTGCGGCGACGGCTCCGACGGAGAAGAAATAAATCGCCGTTTTCAGTTCATCTTTAATTTTGCTTTGAATATAGGTGGAAAGGTGGAAAGATATAACCGAAAATATAGGGAGCAATACCGCGGTTAAAATCGATGTGGAATCGGAAA